>JBFRWR010000155.1:0-14046 GCA_051439685.1 Trichodesmium sp. | reverse complement strand
GCGCCTTGAAGCCTCCCCTTGGATAGGGGAAAAAAAGTGATCTTGAATTTCCCGATCTTCAATTCCGTAACGGTTAAAACCATCTTGTAATTATCAATTATCCATTATCAATTATCAATTAATGAACAAGCTACTAATTTCATACTACTTTTAATGTTACAAGTTGAAGTGCCGAAGGTGAGATTAAAGATTAAAGCATTGATATATAAAGATTTTAGGCTTTGTAGGTAGGGAGAAAGTACAAGGTTTTTGCTCTCAAAAGCTCAAAAAGTTAGGATTTTGGTTGACTTTGGCAGAAAAACTCAGGGATAATTATGACTCGTGTCTTCTGGAAATTCCCTACTTCTCCTGGATTCACCGATTCTGACTTCTGGCTCCTCTCCTGACAAAAAGACTTTTGAGCGCAAACCCTAATTATTAATTATTCGGTAAGCGGACTTGGTACAAGACTTACGGCAAACTGGTTGAATAAAAAATCATGCGTATAGGCAAACAAGCCCATCTTTCTATATTATCACAATTTTTTTGAGAATGCAACCGAAAATCCTTTGATATCATGTCCGGTAGCATCGTTTGTGTATAATAGAGGAGGAGAAAAATAATTGCCCGGAGCGCTCGCCATTATGCCAAGACGCTTAAGTATCCAAGAACACCTAAGTGTAGATGAACTAGAAAGAAACTACCGAGCTACCTATGACCCAATAGAAAGGACCAGATACCAAATCATTTGGCTTCTAGCAAAAGGAAAAACCACAAAAGAAGTTTCTTCAGTCACAGGCTATTGTTTGGAGGCTATTCGTCAAATTGCCCGTCGCTACAATCAGCAGGGTCAAGAAGGATTGGTAGATCGTCGCCATCAACATCCAGGGCAAAAAGGATTCCTCTCTGATGAACGGCAAGCCCAACTAGAAATAGTCCTCCAGGAGAAAGCACCAGATGGAGGACTATGGAATGGCCGCAAGGTAGGGGATTGGTTAACAGAATTGATTGACCATCGAGTTGATCGGCGTCGGGGATGGGAATATTTACGCTCAATGAGATATAGATTACGAATCCCTCGACCTGAGCATCAGAAATCGGCAACCCCAACTGAACAAGAGGAATGGAAAAAAAACTCTGCTACCGATTTGAACAATTAAAAGCTGAATCTCCAGAGGCCACTGTGGAACTTTGGGCAATGGATGAACATCGTTTGGGCCTTAAACCAATTTTCCGACGAGTATGGACACCTGTAGGAATACAACCTACTGCAGAGGTGAACTGGCGTTTTCAGTGGTTCTGGGTCTACGGATTTGTACACCCCCAATCAGGAGAAACATACTGGTGGCTCTTGCCAAAGGTTAATATTACTGTTTTCAACCAAGTGTTAGCCGACTTAGCTGAACATTTTAGTTTAGGAAAAAATAAGCAGATGATATTAGTCCTAGATAGAGCAGGTTGGCACAGTAGTCAAAAACTGAACATTCCAGAGGGATTGCACTTGGAGTTCTTACCAGCCCATACACCAGAACTACAACCAGCAGAACGACTCTGGCCAGTAGTTAATGAACCGATCTCTAATCAAACCTTTGAAAATTTATCCCAGATGGAAGATATAGTTTTTGAGCGATGTATTAACTTAATGAAACAGCCATCGCTCATTCAAGGTCTCACTTGTTTTCGTTGGTGGCCTACTGATAATTTGTCAACTGCTTGAAGAGTAGCGATCGCTCCAGGAAATTATTTTTTTCCTCTGCTTGAAGAGTGGCGATCGCTCCGGGAAATTATTTTTTCCTCTTCTATTATACACAAACGATGCTACCGGACATGATATGACCCGCGATTTTTTTTTCAGGAGCTTCAGGGAATGAAAAAGTTGATAATTTTCCACTAGGGAAGTGAAAGAAAGGAAGAGGATTTGATATGAAAGGCAAAAAAAATAGCCTTCATCGAAGAAGGCTAAGAAAATGAAATTAAAACGATTTAGCAATCATAGTACAGAGAGAACTCATAAGGATGAGGTCGCAAACGCAAAGGGTTAACCTCATTATCCAACTTGTACTCAATCCAAGTTTGAATTAAGTCTTCAGTAAATACCCCACCAGTAGTCAAAAACTCATGGTCTTGTTCCAAAGCTTCCAAAGCACCTTCTAGAGAACCAGGAGTGGAAGGAATCTTGCTCAACTCTTCAGGACTGAGGTCATAAATATCCACATCCAAAGATGCACCAGGGTCAATTTCATTCTTAATCCCATCAATACCAGCACAAAGCATTGCAGCAAAAGCCAGATATGGGTTACAAGTAGCATCAGGACAACGGAACTCTAGTCGTTTAGCCTTCGGATTAGTACCAGTCAAAGGAATCCGCACAGAAGCAGAACGGTTTCCTTGAGAATAAGCCAAGTTCACAGGAGCCTCAAATCCAGGAACTAATCGCTTATAAGAATTAGTAGAAGGATTAGAAAAAGCTAGAATAGCTGGAGCGTGCTTCAGAATACCACCAATATAATTAAGTGCTGTTTTGCTCAAGTTAGCATAACCATCACCCCAGAATAGAGGCTGTCCATCTTTCCAGATTGACTGGTGAGTGTGCATCCCAGAACCATTATCATTAAATACAGGTTTGGGCATAAAAGTGATAGTTTTGCCATGTTTTTGGCCCACATTCTTAATGACATACTTATAAATCATTAAGTTATCAGCAGCTTCGATCAATGTGCCAAACCGGAAGCCCAACTCATTTTGGCCACCTGTAGCTACTTCATGGTGATGCTTCTCAATGGGAACCCCACACTTGGCCATTGTTAATAACATCTCTGTTCGCAAATCTTGCATTGTATCGGTGGGAGATACAGGAAAATAACCTTGTTTGTAGCCTGGTTTATAAGCTTTGTTGCCACCGGGTTCTTCACTACCAGAGTTCCAGCGACCTTCTACACTGTCAACATAGTAATATGCCTTATTTTCTCTTTGATCGAAGCGAACATCTTCAAATACAAAAAATTCAGCTTCAGGACCAAAGAATGCAGTATCGCCAATACCTGTTGATTTTAAATAGTCAACAGCTTTTTGGGCAATAACCCTGGGACAACGACTGTACCATTCACCAGTCCGAGGCTCTTTAATACTACAAGTAACACTTAATGTGGGTTCAGCCATAAATGGGTCAATCCAAGCAGTTTTTGGATCGAGTACCATCATCATGTCTGACTCGTTAATACTTTTCCAACCACGGATACTGGAACCATCAAAGGCAACTCCATCAGTAAAAGAAGTCTCATCAATTTGGCTTCTGTGGAGTGTTAAATGTTGCCAAATACCAGGTAGGTCAATAAACTTCAAATCAATAACTTGAATGTCTTGCTCGTTAATCCAGTTCAAGACATCTTGGGCTGTTTCTGCCATATTAGCTCCTGAATTTTAATATTTTCTTAACAGGCTCAATAGCTCTAATAAGAATTACGCATGGCTGATCATATGAATGAAAATCCCTGATATTTTGTATTGAATGTTACAATTTACGTTGGAGCTATCCAAATGATGCTGCTAGGTGTCAATTTATAGTAGTCTAATATGGAAAGTTTAAGAAATTGTTGGGAGAATAATTTTATGCGGGACACTGTTACCAGCTTAATACAAAATTACGATTCTACAGGTCGTTATTTAGATCGGGATGGAGTCGATCAATTAAAATCTTATTTTGAAACTGGTACTGCTAGAGTAGAAGCTGCTGTGGTGATTAATTCTGAGGCTGCTAATTTGGTCAAACAAGCTGCCGTTACTTTGTTTGCACAACAACCAGAGTTAATTCGTCCTGGTGGAAATGCTTATACAACTCGTCGCTATGCTGCTTGTCTGCGGGACATGGATTACTATCTACGTTATGCTACTTATGCTTTGGTAGCAGGTAATACAGATGTTTTAGATGAGCGTGTGTTACAGGGACTTCGCGAAACGTATAATTCTTTAGGAGTACCTATCTCACCTACAGTAGCAGGAATTAACCTTTTGAAGGAACTGGTTAAATCTCTGGTTGCTGAAGCGGGTGTTCCTACTGGTAGTTTTTTGGAAGAACCTTTTGATTATTTAATTAGTGAGTTATCTGAAAGGGATATTTAGTATTTTTTTGTTGAAGTGATGGTCTTAGGGGCGGGTTGAATATAATATTTGAAGATAGTATTTATTAAACCCGCTTACTTCAATTAATTTTCTAGTTGTTAATTTCTGCAAAGAAGTTAATTTATTTCTCAAACTATACAATTAGATTTTTCTAGATTACTAAATAATTAAATTTTTGGTTGATTTGTATTTAGTAGGTAGCTTATGGGTAAGCATTGAGCGATCAGCAGTCAGCAATTAGCTTTTTTTTCAGGTTTTCATATATGCTTTAAAATTTATTTCAGTAAATATTTTAGTATTTTAATATTACCATTTAACTTCCTATTATATCTGAAGCTAATTTCTATTAATTTAGTTCTTCCATTTGTGCAGCATTCCCCAAAAAATTATTACGTCTATAGTAATAAATTTGATTAAGCTTACGATAATAAAATTTTTTTAATTTTTGATGATTTATCTAATGTTGGTAGAAGACCCGCGCTCTCCTGCAAGGGAGCGTCGTATGGGAATGCCAACCCATGCTATCATAAAACTACGAGTGTGTTAGTAATAAGTCGAAAAAATTGAAAGCTAGATATAAATATCGCATCTATCCTAATCATGTTCAAATAAATAAATTAAATCAGCTATTTGGTTGTTGTAGATTTGTTTGGAATCAATCATTAGCATATTGTAATCAACTGTATGCCGATGGTATTAAAAAGCCTTCATATACTGGTTTAACTAAACAATTCATAACACAAGCTAAAAAAGAGTTGCTTTGGTTGAAAGAGGTAGCCTCTACTCCATTACAACAATCATTAAAAGACTTAGACCAAGCATACAAAAACTTTTTTAATAGTTGTACTAAAAAACGTAAAGGAATTAAGGTTAAACCACCAGATTGCTTCGTTCCTCGCAACGCTCCGCGATTTAAAAGTAGAAAGTCCAGACAAACGGCTAGATTTGTAGGGGCTAATTAAAAGATTGGTCAAGACAAAATCTATCTCCCAAAAATAGGTATGATTAAAATATTTTGGTCAAGACCACTCCCTAATCAATCTAGTTCTGTAACAATTATTAAAGATTCATCTAATCGTTATTTTGCTAGTTTTGTTGTAGAAACTTATGCAGAACATTTGCCTAAAATAAATAATTCTATTGGTATTGATTTAGGAATATCTACTTTTGCTACATTGAGTAATGGTAAAAAGATATTTGCTCCAAAGCCCTTAAAACAGAATCTCAAGAAATTAGCTAAGTTTAAACGTAAATTTAATCGTACTGAAAAAGGCAGTAAGCGTCGTGAAAAAGCTAGACTTAGGGTCGCAAAACTCCATGCCAGAATTAAAGATATTAGAACTGACTTTTTGCATAAGTTATCTACTAAATTAGCCAAGCAGTACGATGAGATTGTATTAGAAGACTTGAATGTTTCTGGACTAATTAAAAATCGTAAATTGTCTAAAGCAATTAGTGATTTAGGTTGGAGAGAATTTAGGAATTTAACTGAGGCAAAATGTGAAAAATATGGCAGAGAATTTAGGGTTATTGATAGATGGGAACCTACATCACAAAGATGTTCATGTTGTGGTTTTAAAGGAGGCAAGAAAGAATTAAATATTCGTGAATGGACTTGTCTGAATTGTGGTGCTGTTCACGATAGAGATATTAATGCTGCTATCAACATCCTAGAAGCAGGCAGTCAAGATGTAGTCGAAATAGTCAGTCAACCGATAACCAAAGTTGAGGCTGTTGAATTAGAAAAACCAATTCAATTAACACTTTTTGTTAGCGAAGATCCTCCGCAGGAGGCTGTAGTCGCCGGAGGGTATTCGGAGACAATTAAACGGACACGGAGGAAATGTCAGACTGGCAAGCCAGCAGATTCCAATGATGTGTCAACCCACCCTGAGTCGTTCCTTCAGCTTAGTCTGTTTGATTGATGGATGGGAATCCCGCGTTGTCTTGTAGAGCAACGTTGGGAGGATGTCAATCCAAGTTCTATAGTATTTTTGAACTTGGAATTTTATTTTGACAATCAATTAGTATAACAGTTTCCTATTCCCTATTCTCTACTTCCTGTAAATATTTGTGGCTAAACAAAGATTAGATTTATTATTACTAGAACGAAAATTATGCACTTCTCGACAAAAAGCTCAAGTTTTAATTAGAGCAGGAGAAGTGATGGTAAATCAACAAATAATTGATAAACCAGGAACTGAAGTTGATTCGGAGGCAGATATTAAAGTTAAACAAAA
This sequence comes from Trichodesmium sp., assembly GCA_051439685.1. Classification (GTDB taxonomy): domain Bacteria; phylum Cyanobacteriota; class Cyanobacteriia; order Cyanobacteriales; family Microcoleaceae; genus Trichodesmium. The sequence continues at coordinate 7,708 of JBFRWR010000155.1, read as the reverse complement.
GTCTTTATATGTTTCTAGGGGAGGTTATAAACTGGCAAAAGCATTAGAGTATTTTTCCATTCCTATTTCTGACAGAATATGTCTTGATGGTGGGATATCTACAGGCGGTTTTACAGACTGTTTATTACAAGCAGGAGCTAAATTAGTTTATGGGATTGATGTAGGTTATGGACAAGTTGATTGGAAGTTGCGTAACGACCCTAGAGTAATTTTGAAAGAGAGAACTAATATACGTTATTTAACTCCTGAAGAATTATATGGTGACTCACTAATATTAAATTCTGAACTACCAGAAAATGCAAAAGAAATATATCCGAATTTAGCTGTAGTTGATGTTTCTTTTATTTCTCTCACTAAAATATTGCCTGCTTTATGGCAATTAATTATTCCGCCTCGTGAGATAATTTTGTTGGTAAAACCTCAGTTTGAAGTAGGGAAAAAACGAGTGGGAAAAAAAGGTGTAGTTCGTTCTGCAAGTGACCAAGCTGAGGCAATTTTTCAAGTATACTCTAGTGCTAATAATTTAGGATGGAAATATGCTGGTTTAACTTGGTCTCCGATACAAGGTCCGGCTGGTAATATAGAATATTTATTATGGTTAAATCTTGAAAGTAGACTGCTCATCGATCTAGAAGCAATAGCTCAGATTACAAAATCAGCTCAACAAGAATTTAATCATAGTTCATAATTAAAATTTGCCTGGGAAAATAACCACACTTGTTACTATCTAATATTAAACACAAACAGTTACTGATTGTCTTGCTTAGTTCAGGTGAAATTTAGTTCCAGAGTCAAATATTCTGGGGATAGTATTTAATTAAAATAAGTGCTACAGTCAAATGAAAAAAGTTATTTTTATGAATTATGAATGCTATTAATGAAAATATCAGTATTGAAAAATCTCACAATTCTAGGCTGGGTAAAGAAATTTTTCCAGGCTATAGTCTTGTAAATTTAAGTCCAAAACAGACAGAAGAATTAAAGGAAAGTCTCTGGGAAAACGGTGTTATTTTTATCCGTAATCAAAATCTGACCGCATCTCAGTTCACAGAATTTGCCAGACAGACGTTTAGAGATTCAAGTCTTGGTCGTCGTCGCGCAAAATCTCTAGATCCTGAAATTCCTGCATACTTACAAAGTTCAGGGTCTTTTATTCTCGGAAACCCCAAAGGATTATCTCAGGATGTAGTAGGTAAAATTGCTTGGCAATGGCATCACGACAAAGACCTTCTTCCCAAAAGTCAGGTGTTAGCAATGAATAGTCTTTATGTGGTTATGCTCTATGGTGTGTCTATTCCGCCAGAAGGTATAGATGGACAACCCCATACTACTGACTTTCTAGATATGAAACTAGCTTACGATAACTTAAAACCTGAACATCAACAAGAATTAGAGGAAGTTTCGATGTATCACCTTTCCCCAGTATCCCCACAACCAGGGGTAGAGATTTCTCGAAAGTTGCATCCTCTCGTATCTACCCATCAAATAACTGGATGTAAAAGCTTATATTTAGGTTCAGATACTTCTATTGTTCAAGGATTAGAAGAAAAACCTGATTTAGCCAAGCAATATTGGTTAGACTTGTTTGAAAAAGTTTTGAATTGTACACCTATTTATCGTCATATTTGGCAACCAGGGGATATTATTTTTTGGGATAATTCTCAAGTTATGCACACTGGAAAACCTTACGATGCTACTAAGTATAAACGTATTGCTTTGCGTCTTGGTGTTGTGAATAACTATGATGACTATATGTCCTAAATTGACCAATAAATTACATTAAAATTACATTTATTTACGGTTCATAATTCAAGAATTTGTCGTAAATCAAATGTAAAAAATTTACTGTGCTGTGAAAATATATAGTCTAGTAGTTATCAGTTCCATAATATCTAGTTTTTTTCTTCTCTGCTGCCTATTGCCTTCTAGAGCTGTTGCTTAAAAGGTAAGAATATTTCACAATTTGTCTCATACTTAAATGCTTGATATAAATTTGCTAAATCTACTAGGTAGCGATCGCCTCAGCTTATATTTCCAATATAGATTTTCCAGAGTTAATCACTCCTGAAAGTATTATTTCACATCTCAGGATATAATTATAGATATTTTTTTGTTGTAACTATTAAATTCAAGATATCTCTACATTTTTAGTTATGTTCATCCAGAAAATTAGTATATATTTTCTTTTCTTGATTAAACTATCTCTTTATATATTTTGTACTTCATTTATTTTTAGTACAATAGTTTCAGCCAAAATTATATCTGTTAAATTAGCTGATAAATTTTTATACAGTTTAATTGTTTTTGGTGATTTTTTAAGGGGAATAGAAATAGTAGAACTTTTCAATATAGTTGCTTTTGCTGTGGTGGGAATGGGTTTTGGTTTGGCAACTATTTTTTTACCTAAATATTTAGGTCGTTATGTGAGTACAATTCTCTTAATAATTTTAGTGCCGATAATTTTCATTACTACTCAAATGGTGAGATATGATATTTGGGTAGAACAGGTGGCAGAAAATGATAATTTATCATTTAATCAAGCTGAGTTAATCACTAATTCATTTTTAAATCAAAGAGTCGGTAATGATGGAATTTATGGTTTCTATTTATATACTGGACAATTCCCTATTCTTCCTGTTCAAAAAGTAGAGATGAATAATGTAGAGAGATTGGAAAAAAGTGTTAATTCTAAGTTTGTGCGATTAATTGGAGTTCCTCCGGGGGTAATTTATTGGGCTATGAGTTTATGTTTTTGGGTAATCAGAATTTTCTATTTTGTCGTCGCAGTAGTAACTACAATTGTTCACTTCCGAGAAGGTTTGAGAATAGTTAAGTCTTAAATAAGTAGTCAATGATAATTGTGTGTTATGAGGGATTTTTAAATACTTTTAATAGCAAGCAAGTCCATTAGGGAATCAGGCGACCTAGGGGCGGGTTTCACCATGAAGTTAACGAGTTTTCTGATTGAGGAAAATAAACCCGCCATAACCCACCGTCCTAGAGCTATCCCTTATAAGGAACTCTTGAAAACCTGTAGACAGGGGGACGCGGGGACGCGGGGATGGAGAGGAAGAATCCTGTCTACAGTTATTAAAAAAATATCTAATTCAATACACTTTTTTCTAGAAAAACCCTCTTAAAGTCTTAGTACATAACTTCTCTTTTCTGTCAAGTTTTATTTATGTTAAGAAAGATGTTTATAAAGCATAGCTTCCTAGAGGCTGGTTAATAATTAATAATTACCTCTGGTTAAAACTGAGAGGTATTACGCAAGTACGGAAATCTTGTTTCATTATTCATTATTAATTAATTTCCCACACTTCCTAAACTTCTCATTTCCCCCAACCATATAATAAGTATTCAAGGGGATTTGAGATAATAATTACCTCTGATTAAAACCGGGAGATATTACGCAATTACGGAAATCTTATTTCATTATTCATTATTCATTATTCATTAATTTCCAACCCGCCCCTACTATTACAGCATTTAATACCATTTATTAAAAGTAATGCTATACTTGGAAATTTTCAAAATCAGCCTCAAAATTTCAAAGATGATTAAATCCTGACATTACGTCAATAAATAGTATTTAGAAATATAAATTTAAACTATAGCAAAGTTTTTGATAATTGGTATAAGGTGTGTCAATCAACTATAAAAAGTTATCTCTTAAACATTTGCTATTGCCAGACTTTAATATAAAACATTCCACCACAAATTTTGCTGATAACTGATAAATTAAAATGACTAACATCAACTTTTTATCTGACTATTTATCTGCCACAATTCGACTTTCTGTTCCTCTAGCTTTTGCTGCTTTGGGTGGAATATTTGCCGAACGTTCCGGCATTCTCAATATTGCTTTAGAAGGAATGTTATTAACTGGAGCTTTTGTTAGTGCTGCTGTTTCTATTACTACTGAAAATGTCTATCTCGGAACCTTAATAGCAATTGTAGCCGGAGGAATTTTAGGCTTAATTCATGGTTATCTTTGTGTCAGTTTAAAAGTCAATCAAATAGTCTCTAGCTTGGCAATAAATTTAGCAGTATCAGGATTAACTGCTTATGGTGCCAGACTATTATTTGACAGTAGCACAATTGCTTTACCAGGTATTGAAACTATCAATTTATTCGGATTAAAAGACTTGCAAATTTTAGGAATATTTTTCAATCAAGACCTATTATTTTATCTACTTTTGCTATTAATTCCCCTTTCTACTTATCTGATTTTTAATACCAGTTGGGGTTTAGCATTAAGAGCAGTTGGCGAATATCCTCAAGCAGCAGCAACAGCCGGAATATCTGTTAGTTTAGTCCGTTATTTAAGCGTAACTTTTAGCGGTTGTTTGGCAAGTTTAGGCGGAGTTTATTTAGCATTAGTTCATGTAAAATTTTTCACCGAAGGCATGAGTAGTGGCAAAGGTTTTATTGCTTTAGCAGCCATAATTTTTGGTAGATGGCATCCAGTTAATACCGTTTTAGCCTGTTTATTATTTGGAGCAACAGAAGCTTTGCAATTGAGAGTTCAAGCTTTTAATCTGAATATTCCCTATCAATTTTTAGTCATGTTGCCTTATTTAATTGCTCTATTTGCTTTAATTGGTTTAGCCGGAAAATCTACCCCTCCTGCTGCTTTAGGAAAAGTGTATTTTAAAGATAGTAAAAATTAACAGATACCATCATAATTTATAGCCAAATGTGGATTGAATAACTATTATTATAAATTTTTCTATAGCATTTCCTAAGAAGCGTGAGGCACAGATATTAATAATTAAATATTGCCAGTGCGGGCATCTTGCCCGCGTGGGTGTACCTCACCATGGTTAAACTTTATATATTATCATAAATATTCAGAAAAGAGGGAGTAATATCATCAGGACTTACGCATAACCGCCATATCTAGTAGGAGCGATTGGCCAATCGCCCCTAAAGATGGTCTATGATTAGATATTTTTCGTAATATCATGTTCGGTTAAATAGTTACTATAATTAAAGCTCGTAGAATTGCTCTAGCCCTATCTATATATCGGGCTAGAGCAATTCTACAAACAAAAACGTTATTATAAGTGATTATCCGTTAGCGCAGCTCCCCTGCAAGGGGAACATGATATAAGTCCTGATCGTGTCTGGTTGAATAGTTACAATTAAAGCCCTTAGTAAGACTAAGAAAATTGCCCCTACTGTTTTTCTGAGAAAATTTATTGCCTTTAAATATTTCCTATTATTTCATTCCCTATTTTGAATAATGAATGATGTGCAAATCTTTGAAAAACAATTGGCAAAGCCATCTTAAGTTGTAATTCTAAATCTTTATTTTGAATATCCACAATCATTTTATATACCAGTTCAAAAGCAATTCTTTCTTCTTTAATCAAAACAATGTATGTGCAATTACTCAAACTTTTAAACTTCTCCAATTCTGCCATACTTTTTTCACCACTAACTTGATAACCTCTAGCATCTCGATATAAATAAAACCTAATATCAGAATTTTTTCCTACTAATTCATTCCAATTAGTCATGCGAGAAAAAAATGCGTTTCCCCCATCATATAAAAAACCAATAGCATAACCTTGAGTTGATGTTTGAAGAACCAAGTGGTCTGGAATTTTTTTCTTTTTATCTAATCCCAGAAAATCTAATTTCAGAGATGGTTGAATTGTTTTTAAGGCTGCAAAAATTTTCTCTAATTTTCCTTGATCATCACTACTTGTAATAATTTCAGAATCACTATAATTTTCTTCTAGTTCTTGATATTGATGATCGAGATAATCTGTGAGAATTTTCTCCAAATTAGGTTGAGTTTCCTGGGGAATAGATGTTTGACAATTTTCAGTAACTTTTGTTTCTAGATTAGATTCAATATCTAGCTTTTTAGCTATTTTCAGCACAAGTTCTTTGATTTGTTTAATATCTGTGGATAAACTTTCTAAATTGGGATTATCTTGTAGTTTTGTGATGGTACTCGGCTCAAATTTCAGATAATCAGGCAACGGAATATTATGAATTTTATAATTATAGAAATCACCAGCCGTATTAATAATTGAGCGGACAGATTTTCTACTTAAAATTCTTTGAATTTCCGTTGGTGTAAAAAGTTGTTCTATTGGCAGATTAATAGATTTAGACTTTTCATTGAGAATTGCTTTTAATTGTTCCTCAGATGGTTTGTGCAAAAAAACTTGACATTGAGAAATTCTATCTATAATAGAATCATCAAACTCTTCTTTGAACTGTTGCCAGCGATCGGGAAATAAATTCAAAATAATCAAACTATTAGGAACATGAGTAAACACTTCCTTAATTGCTTCTCCAAAACTATGCAAAAGATTTTGATTATATTCCCTACCCAAACCTTCTAACTGATCAAATACAATAATTAAAGGTTCGTCTAAAAGTGATAAATAACCAAATATTTTTAATGCTTCTAAAGATACTTCTTCCCGATTTATATTTTGATTCCATGAGCCTATTCTCACTTTATCTAAATACTTTTGGGGCACTTCATTCATTGCCAACCATTCTCTAATAATGCAACGATAATCTATAGCTCTATATCCACAAAATTTGATAATTCCTTTTAAGATTTCTGGTGCATATCCCGCACTTGAATAATTTGTCACCCACCACAAATAAACTCGATTTTCTATATGTTCCCAAAGTTCTCTTCTTGCTTTACTATCTGATGATAAAAATGTGAGTAATTTTAGATAATTTCCATTTTCAACTGTTGCCAATATCTCCCTATCTTTTTTACTAGGTTTGTGGAAATATAGATCGGGGTTTTCCACAATAATTTCTTGAAAAATCTTGGCACAACTATTAGCAATTAAATATTCTAGTTGGGTATGATTAATTTTCGGTATACTTCTAATCAATGATTCAAGTATCCGACTATAAATATGATAAATAACAGCATCAGGATTATTAGGTTGACGAATAAATAAGAGTCGGTTAGTTTTTAATCTACTATTTGCTAGTCGCATCATTAGGTGAGTTTTGCCAAACCCAGGTTCCCCTACAACTACAACTCCTTTACTTTGATGATTAATATCTTGCTTAATATCTTTTAGAGTAGACTGTATCCTGTGAAATTCTTTACTAAAAACATTATCTGCATCATAATGTGCTTGAAAAGGATGATCTACTCGACTACTGCCAAATGGATTTTTTCTTTTTTGCAGTTGGACTTGAAGCTTTAGATCGTTCATAATCTTGATATGGATAAAATTTGCACAATACAATCTATTATGATACAGAATCCGGGTAATTAGTTACTTTAAAGTCATTGCGACTGGAACGGAGTGGAAGGTTTTCGGAGCATTCGGTAAGGAAAGCAATCTCAGGGGTGCGCGGAGATTGCTTCCTATCGTCGCTGCGGACAACTGTTCAACCGGATTTGATATGACTTGTCTGATCGCTATCATACAGAGGTTTTCATTGTTTGGGTTATGGCGATGTGGTTCATCAACAGTTAAAAGCTCTGTAATATCATGTCCGGTTGAACAGTTATAAATAATTAGGGAGGAGTCAGGAGACAGGAGACAACCCACCCCTAACCCCTCCCAGGAGGGGAGATAATATCAAATCCGGTTGAATAGTTATTGTATAGTCGGGAGTAGGGGAGTAGGGGAGTAGGGGAGTAGGGGAGTAGGGGAGATTGAATACTGAAAATTATAGAATTATCAACATATACTATATAACC
>JBFRWR010000154.1:0-3382 GCA_051439685.1 Trichodesmium sp. | reverse complement strand
CAAAATTAACAGCATTTCCCCAAGGAGTATGATACTTATCCGTAAAATAGGGACCATAATCCCAGAGATAATTTCCCTCTGGACCAAAATGATTATAAACAACGTCCAAAATTACAGAGATGCCCATTTGATGACAAGCATTAACAAGTTGCTTTAGAATATCCGGCCCACCATAAGAATCTTGAACACCATAAAGATAAACCCCATCGTAGCCCCAGTTGCGATCGCCTGGAAATTGGGCAACGGGCATGATTTCTATGGTGTTTATCCCTAAATCTTTTAATTCTGGCAACCTAGGAATAATTGCTGCAAAAGTTCCTTCGGGAGTAAAAGTACCTACATGAAGTTCATAGATAATCATTTCTGCCAAAGGGATACCTTGCCATGAAGTATCATTCCAGGTAAATTGTTGATGGTCTACTATTTTTGAAGGACCATGTACTCCTTCAGGTTGCCAGTTAGAGGTGGGGTCTGGTCGGTCAGTTTCTCCGTCTAGTTGGTAAAAGTATAGAGTTTCCGGGTGAATGTCTTTTGCTTCTCCTTGCCAATATCCCCATTCATCTTTTTGCAGAGCTATTAATTTTTCTTGGGGATGTACAATATGTACAGCTAACCTTTCTCGTAGAGGTGCCCACACAGTAAATTGGCATTTATTTGTTTCTGCTGAAAAATAGCTACCGACTTTCATAGATTTCAATTTTCCTAGGCTGTAGAATTTTCGATAAAATCTCCTCTAATTTTAGACTATGGTTGAATTTGTTGATTAATATTACGCCTGAAACCCAATTACTCCAAATTTATTTTTAAAAAAAACTTCCTCAAATTTTCCTTTTCATATCACTTAAATTGTTCAAAACCCCAACGTTATAGTTATGGATGATGTCTCATATGTCAGTACAACAGAAGGAGCCTTTCTCCTAAATATCTCGACAGGTAGATTACGATTTCTACTTAACAGTGGCCGAGTTATCGGTGCGAAAAAAGTCAAAAGAATTTGGCGGATTCCCCTAAATCAGAGGGGAATGCCAGATATTACACCTGGTCGTCGAGGTCCAGAACCTACTTGGAACAAAAATCAACGTACAGCTAATACTTTCATTCATGTTCTACGAAAGACTATAGATTACAACCGAGACAATGGAACTTCCCATCCAGCAGTTGCTGTGAAAGTAGGACAGAAAAAAGATTATTGTCACGCTTTGAAAATTCGTGGAGGTTGCCAAATAGTCTATCAACCCCATCAACCTAATAGAAGTCAAGCTGGAGGTGCCCGTCTCTGGATTGAAGTAGAACCGGGAAATATAGTAGAGCGAATATATTTCAGTGATGGAGATTATGGTCCTCCTCCAGAAGTGATTCAGCAGCGGGCAAAACAAAAGAAGTCGAAAGGTTAAACACTACATATTTGCAACGTTATGGTTTTTGAATACTACATATAGCGTTTTTAAGTGAATTTTGGCAAAGGTGTGTGGCGATCGCTCATCCTTAACTATAAATTTTCTTTAGGGAAGATAATAATATTACAACGGTTTTCATTTTAGTAGACCAAAGTAGGGGCGAATGGCTATTTGCCCCTAAAGAATAGTGTCTAAAAATCAATCCTCATCTTGATGGCTATTCTGTAATAGTGAGAATCGAAATAGCAGGACTTCCTCCTTCACTCCTAGAACTTTTTTTGATATTTTCAGCAATCAAGTGGAATAATTCCTGAAATTCATTGAATAACTTGGGAGGTGTTTTAGGAGAGGCAAATTTTATCAGGTTAATCCTATCTATTCGCGGAACATTGACGACAAAAAAATTGAGTTTATTTTCCTCTACAGCTTTCCAAGCACGTTGCGTGGATTTTTGCCAATCCTTATTCGTTAGTTGCCAATTTGGCTCAGTTGGATGTAAACCTATAATATAGAATAACCAAGATTTTTGAGAGTGCTGAATATTATTGCTGTGGTAATTATCCTGATAATTCTCTATTTCTTGTAATCCTAAATTAATTCCCTTACCCATCATAATTTCTCCTTGAATTTTGAGAGGAGATAGGATAAATTGATCCATATTTCCAAAAATACTATAGATATACAATACCTAAACTTAAATTCTTGCTTCTGCTGTACAATACCTACACAATTCCGGCAAAACTCGGAAAAACCTGGTAATGTCAGTTTTGCGGCTTGCTTCCTGTTTCAACCTGGGGAGTCGGCTCCTTCCAGTTCACAGGCGTAAATTCGGGGGAGGCCCACCCTAGTAAATTGATTAACGTCCCCATATTGAGATAACACAATTGCGGCATTCAAGTCGCGGTCTATAACTGTTCCGCAACTCAGACAGTTAAAAGTGCGATCGCTTAACGTTAATTCTTGATGAATATGGCCGCAATTATGGCAAGTTTTAGATGATGGAAACCACTGCATAGCTAGCACTACACTACCCCCCGATGCCACGATTTTGGTTGTCAATCGTTGTCTGAATTCATAAAATCCTTGGCGGGCTATAGATGCTGCTAACTTTCCATTTTGCATCATACCTTTCACGTTTAAATCTTCTAAGCAAACGTGCTTAATATTGCCTGCTAAATTCGTGGTAGTTTTTTCGATAAAATCTTTACGAATGTTAGCAATACGACTATGAAATTTTGCCTGCTTTTTGTAGTATTTAATCGCATTTTTTGAAGGTTTTTTACCTTTACCACCTAGTTTTTTATTACGGTTTTGCCATTGAAACTTTGCTAGTTTCAATTGTTTTTTTCTGATTAGTTCCGGGAGACAAATAGTGCTGTTTTCTTCTGATGACGCTATTGTAGCAAACTGTTTAATACCAACGTCAATACCCTTAAACTCTTGAAAGCGTTCATCTAATAATGGATGAACTGGTAGTTTTTCTGCTTCAATACTAAAGCTCACAAACCATTTTTCTTCTGTTCTACTAATAGTAAAAGTCTGACTTGCCGTCCTGTAAGGAACTCGTTCAAATAACCTAAAAGTCCCTAATGTTGGTATTTTTATTTGATTACCAGTTTTAACTGCAATCTTTCCATTGCTGCTATCAACGGTAAAACTTTGTTTATCCTTTTTCCGCTTAAATCTTGGATGCTTACTTGCCCCCTCTTTGTACCGTTTAAATGCTTTTCCTAAGTCAATAAAAGCATTTTGATAAATTCGAGAAGAATAGTTATTTGTCCAAGCATATTCTGGCTGTTTTTTTAAATAATTAGTAAAGACTTTCTTGGCTTCGTTTATGCGTTGGTTATAGCTAACACTAACTTCTTTGCCGTGTTTATTTACCTTGGTCATGCCTTTGGTGTTATTGACCATGTTCAGACCATAGTTATACACAAATCTGGCGTAACCCGCACACTGAGCCATCAACGACCGTTCTTTATTAT
>JBFRWR010000153.1:0-7630 GCA_051439685.1 Trichodesmium sp. | reverse complement strand
GGTTTAGGTAAATTCCAAATGGTAGAGGCTGACTTTTTCGAGAATAAGGGAAAGGGTAACTTGAAATTGCCTCTATAAATTATTTTGTCTCGTCAGGTTGAAAGAATGTATTCCAACCCAGTAAATCTATTAAACTTTTGTCTTGAGCAAGCTTGATTAAGTGTTTAACATCACTATTTGTCATAGAAGCTAAAAAAAACTTTGTCCCTGCTCCTATATATTCTTGCTCTAATAATATTCTTTCATCCATAATTCTGTTATAGCTTGAATTTAACCATGAAATGAAATCAACCAAATCTCTGGATTAAACTAATAAATATAGTTTCTAATTAGAGACTTTAGGTACTCTTCCATTTCTGGATTAGATAGCAATTTTTCTAAGGTAATATTTTTTGATGCTGATAATTTTTCTATTTCCTTTAATTCTTGTAAAATTACCGAATTATTAATAATTAAATAATTCGCGCCTTGAAGCGGACCATTGGATAGGGAAAAAAAAGTGCTAGGATATTTCCTTATATTCAATTCCGTAGCGGTTTTAACCACCAGGTAATTATCCATTATCCATTATCCATTATCAATTAATTACCGAGCCGCAAATCCCGCAAGTATACAACTAGCTTTTTCCATATCTTCCCGACGACCCAAAGTGCTTAGACGTAAAAAACCTTCTCCACTCGAACCAAACAATGAACCAGGTACACCAACAATTCCTGCTTTGAACAAAAGTTGATTAAAAACATCCCAAGAACTCATTCCATCGGCTCCTTTTACCCATATATAAGGATTATTAGTACCACCAAAACAGGTCAGTCCAAAAGCTTCTAAACCTTCCCTAAGAATTCTCGCATTTTCTAGGTAATAGTTAACAATTTCTTGACATTCTTGTTGACACTGTTCAGACAAAACAGCAATTCCTCCTTCTTGTGCTAAATTAGAAGCACCCCAAAATCTGATAGATTGACTAATTCTAAACATTTCAGTCAACTCTCCTGCTACAGTGCTTTTAATAGTTAAGTCAACAGGAACTACAGACCAACCTAATCTTAATCCAGAAAATCCAGCCGTTTTAGAAAAACTACCCACTTCAATCGCACATTCAGTTGCCCCTTCTATTTCATAAATACTTCTAGGAATATTCGGGTCGGTAATAAAAGCACTATAAACCGCATCAAAAATAATGACAGACTTGTAACTTCTGGCATAGTCAACAAAAGCTTTTAGTTGTTCTTTAGTAGCAACTCCTCCTGTGGGATTATTAGGAAAACAGAGGTAAATTACATCTACTTTTGACTGAGGAATATCCGGCACAAAATCATTTTTATCGTTGCATTCTAGATAAATAATATTATTTCTACCTGCTAACAAATTTGCTTCTAAATATGGAGGATAAATCGGGTCTTGTAGGGCAATAACATTATCTAAACCAAAAAGTTCCTGAATACCAAAAGTACCTGACTGCGCCCCATCACTAACAAAAATTTCCTCTGGTTTTAGATTAATTCCACGAGGTTTATAGTAGTTATTACAGATCGCTTCTCTTAGTTTAATATTCCCATCAAATTCCCCATATCCTGTATAAGTTGATTGATGACCTAACTTCGTTGCAGCATCAACCAAAGCTTCAACAACTTTTGATGGTATCGGATGAGTTGTGTCTCCCCACGCCATCATGTATATTTCTTTTTGGGGATTAGATGCTTGATAATCTTCAACCGTTTTAATTAATTTGTTTTTAATCATATCGGCGAAGGTATCAGAAGTAAATAATTCACTCAAATTTGGATTTTTTGTAGTCATATTTAGGATTTTATTTATGTTTTCAATACTTATAATTTATGAAGCTGAAAATCTGGAATTATTCGTTACGGAACTCAAGGCAAATATACCAGATATTGATATCCAGTTCTGGCCAGAAGTAGAGAACCCAGAGAAAATAGAAGCGATATTAACATGGAAACCCCCTCTAGGAATAATGGAAAAATTTCCGAACCTCAAAGGAATTATTTCCTTGGGAGCAGGAGTAGAAGAGATTTTAAGAGACCCCCATCTTCCCGAAAATGTGCCCATTGTTCGTATTGTTGAACCTTCTCTGACATTGAGAATGACTGAATACATCTTATTAGCTGTTCTTCGTTTTCACAGACAAGCATTTGAATATCAAACATTTCAAAAAGCGCAACATTGGGAACCTTTACCTTTACCAGAAACCAGTTCCTGTACGATAGGAATTTTAGGTCTTGGTGTTCTGGGAACAGATGCTGCTCAGAAACTCAATACTCTTGGTTTTCCGATTCGGGGTTGGAGTCGGACACCAAAGAACATTAATGGTATAGAGTGTTTTCATGGACGAGACCAATTAAAACTTTGCTTGAGTAAATGTCGAGTTCTGGTTTGTTTACTTCCCTTAACTAGAGAAACAGAAGGGATTCTTAATAGTGAAATATTTTCAGCTATGCTTAAAGGAGGTTATTTGATTAATGTTGCACGAGGGCAACATTTAGTAGAACAAGATTTATTAGAAGCATTAGATTCAGGTCAACTTTCAGGTGCTTGTCTGGATGTTTTCTCTCAGGAACCTTTACCTGAAAATCATCCATTTTGGTCACACCCTCAAATTACAATTACACCCCATGTAGCAACTCAAACTGATTCTGAATATTGGATAAAACCAATTGTAGATACTATTCGTTGCCTTCGTGATGGTCTTCCTTTGCAGAATGTAGTAAATTGTGAACAAGGTTACTAATCTTAAATCCGGTTAATGGATGAAGAAGCGAGCAAGATGCTCGCACTCCCTCTACTAATTACGATATGAAGGGTCAAGGCGATCAAGCAAACGACGATTAGCTGCCCATACCCTGGCGACCTCCTGGTTGTGGAAGGTCGGTTCCTCAAACTGGCGGGCTGTATGTTCGCAAATCTCAGGCGATGGTATAATTGGCTTAGTTCCAGTACCTAGCACGTTGACTTGGATTTCACACGCCTTATTCAGGTTGTACATATAGTAAAATGCTTCGGCTATAGTTCCTCCCACAGTTAAAAGCCCGTGGTTCCGCATAATCAAACATTTCTTTGCTCCTAGAGATGCAACAATTCGTTCTCTCTCATCAAGGTTAAGAGAGATTCCCTCATAGTCATGGTAGGCAACACGATTATAGAATTCCATGGAAGCTTGGTTAAGTGGCAACAAACCTTCTTCCATCGCAGCAACTGCCATACCACTAATTGTATGAGTGTGGGCGATCGCATGAGCATCAGGACAACCTAAGTGAATTGCACTATGGATGGTGAATCCTGGGGGATTTATGTCAGCGTCTATAGCATCAATTTTGTTGCCATTGACATCAACTCGTACTAGATTTGATGCACAAATCTCATCAAAAAGCAGACCATAAGGATTGATCAGGAATATAGCTGGTTCCTCCTGAATACGCACCGAAATATGACTGTGGATCGTCTCCGTCATCCCGTAATAGTGAACCAAACGGTATGCAGCAGCAAGTTCTACGCGCAAGTATTGTTCATTCTCAGGGCAGGATTTAGCTAAAGTTTCTCTGGTTTTAGTAATGGTCATACTTGTATTCATAGTTATATCCATCAGGACTTACGCAAAACATCAATTTATACACCATCTGTAGTGGCGATTTCCTGCGGAATGCTGCGCAAACGCGAATCGCCACTACTACAGATAGTAGTTATATCTAAGTCCTGTCCATCTTAATTAGCATTAAACGAAATCAGCAAAACCTCTTCAGGAAAATAATAAACCGAGTTTCTGAGCAATGAATTGAGGTATCGTTCCATCTCTGGATAAGATAGTAATTCTTCCAAAGTAATCTCGTGTGATTCAGATAACTGTTCTGTTTCCTTATCCTTGTTAAAGCAGTTCACTGTTGCCTCATGTTTGATATAATGCTCTAATGCTGCATAGTCATCAGCTTTGATTGGCTCTTCATAGAATATCCTATGGACTTGATGCTGAATCCCACATTCATCCAGACTCTCTATGACATCTTCAGCAGAGGTAAATCCTTCACCTTTTCCTTCCTTGAAAATTTGCAGGTATTGCTCGTAGAAATCCACATAGAAAGATTTACGAGTAGCTAAAGCAATAAATCCAACTCCTGTATCCTTCAGCAAACTAGCACACTTTTTCAATACAACTGCCAAATCCTGGCGTGGAATCATATAAAAGCCGTGCATCGACCATAATAAGTCATAAGCATTTCTTTCCAGATTAGCCGATTGAATTGTATTAATATACTCGTTCCCTTGCTGGAAAGGAGGATGGATTTTCTGACGAGCTTGAGCAATTGAACTCTCAGAAGGATCTAAGCAATCGTAGACAATATTGCCAATTTCTTTATCAACTTGGATGTATTGACTAAAAGCTTCCAACCATCGCCCTGTCCCACAAGCAACACTTAGTAATCTTAGAGATGAACTTTTGCTCTGATGATATTGTGATAAGAAAGTACCCGCCCAGTCGAAACGCTGCGCCAACTGCCAATAATCAATTACTGGATCTGTGTCTTCTGGACTTCTTTGTTCAACAGTAACACTGGGAACTGGCAAAACAAAAACCCCAATCGGTTCATTTATAAATGCTTTGCCACTGTCCTCAATCTCAGCCAACCGCCAAAATGCTTGGAGAATTTTGGCAAATTTTGCTTCCTGAAGCTGGCGTAAATCGCATTCCATACAAAAGGACATAATTTTAATGCCATTTTCCAAGCCTTGGAGACATTCCGTTACATCTAGACGAGCATCGACATGGTGATACTGATGGGGATGGGATTCAGTATCCAATAAATTTCTAATGTCCTCTGCTGTGAACATTTCATTTTGATTCCCTTTTGCTTCCAGCATAAACTCCCGCTGAATTTGAGGGATACCTGTAGCAGTTTGGTGGACAATCACCACCTGTCCGCCTTCCTTTGTTTGCTTTAAAGCACTCTGAATTGCTTGGTAAGGCTCGTCAAAGTAATATAAAACATGAGTCAACAGAACTAAATCATACTTCTGTTCGCTTTCAAACTGACCCGGTTCAAAATAGTCATCACGCACGGACACTTCTACATTTTGGCCAAAAGATTCTTGGTTGAGCCGTTGTAGAAAGCGATCGCGATGGATAGAGTTTGGTTCAAGTGCGACATATCGTAATTGTTTCCATCGTGGATTAAGTCTGGGAATTAAGCTCTGTATAATTTCAATATCAATATCACCTTCGCCACTACCAATACTAAGTACCGACAAGGTATCGTTTTGGTGTGACCGAGAATAACTTCCCTCCAGTAATACTGTGACATTATTGCGGAACCACTCAATGGCAGAAACTGTCATCGTCGAAGCTGCTTTCCGTAATTCATAACTCTCAGCGTAAAACTTATCATCCAGTGGCGGAGCGAAAAGTTTCTGATTCTGTGGCAAGTGGCATTCAATTTCAGAGGATTGAAAGTTTTCTGGAGATTTCTATTGAACAGGACTTACGCATAGACTCTACATATAGTGTTTAAAAACTATTGCGCAATAGCTTGACACTCTACATTTAGTATTTATGCCTAAGTCCTGTTGAATTTTCATGTAAAAAATAAGGTAAAGATTTCGTCGTTGCTTGAGCGATCGCTAATTTCAGGACTTACGCATTAGCGCTATATATTCTGTGTAAATCGATCGTTATTCAGGATTTTGCCAGTATTACTAATGCTGTTGCGTAAGTCCTGTCAAATTCGTGTTATTTTCTCAATATTCAGGATTTTGCCAGTATTACTAATGCTGTTGTGTAAGTCCTGTTAAATTCGTGTTATTTTCTCAATCAGAGACTTGTGTTGGGGATAAAGCTTAGTTAATTCCTCTCGCTTGCCCAACTCAAAATCATTAAAATCAAAACCAGGAGCTACTGTACAACCCACCAGTGAATAGGATTGGGGATTGCTTACCGTCGCGCCAAACCAAGCTCCCGCTTTCACTAAATCTTGAAATACTTCACCCTCATCAAAATTCTCACCGAGTTTGATGGGATAATAGTTTCCCGATTCCTCAATAACATGAACCGTTAGTGAAGTCCCAGCATAAAAGTGCCATAACTCATCAGAATTGATGCGATGAAGTGGGGAAAAATCAGTTCCTTCCAATAAAAAATAGATGGCTGTTGAACAATTGCGAGACCCATCAAATCCTTTGGGTAGACCTTCGTGAGGTATTTCTTGAGCACAACGATAAGTCTCCCGGTAGTAACCTCCTGCTGGATGTTTTTCAAGTCCAAGCTTTTCAATCCAATACCTAGCATTTTTGATTGACATATCTTTTCTTCTCTCCTGCAAAATTATCATTTTATGACTGCCACAGAGTTAAAGAATAGGTGTTTGTAATTAAAGCTAAAATCTTTACTTGTTAAGACATTGAAATTTAATCAACAAACCCTAATTAAAAAGCATTTTATATTTGACAATTTTAGATTTCATAGCTTGATTCACCAATGCCACAATATTAGGGCGATCGCCAATCTTGTAGGTTGGGTTAAGGTACGAAACCCAAAATTCTGAATGTTTATCCTTTTCTTGATAATGCAAGGCAAAAAAACAGTGGGGCAGACTAAACTTACCTACCCCACTATACTAAATTAATTCAGCGATAAATTTAGTATCTTCTTTGATTTGGCTTATGTACAATGAAGCTCAATACTTGACATTGCTTCACGTTATCAAAACCCATCACGCGAATAAAGCAATCAGGATTTTCACTGCGACAAGCGTCGATTTCAGTTAAAACTTCATTAACAGTTCTAGCATGGAACAGAGGTAACTTCCACAAAGTCCAGTAGTGCATTTCTGGAGCAGAAGACTCACTGAATTCTACACCAGCGATGAAACCTTGATCCAAAATGTACTGAAGTTGGTGACTAATTTGTGCAGCACTCAGAGGTGGTAAATAGGAAAGGGTTTCGTAACGACGCTCTTTTGGTAATGTTCTCATCTTTTTTTACTGTTTAATCAATGTACAACTTTTCCAAAGCTTTGACCAAAAAAACTTTGGAAACTAACCTGCGGGTTTACCCGTAGGGAAAAATGTATTGGAAATTTTCGTAGCTAATCTGTTCGTTGCTCAGGCTCTAAACTAGGGTCAGCTATTTCTAGTTGCGTTATCTTTTCCAGATACCGACGGCGATGTTCCATATTAGCTTTTTGAATACTACTGCGAACCATTTCTGGTAAATACTCAGCTACTTCCTCTGCTAAATGTTTTCGAACAGTCATCACTCTAAATGCTAATTCTTTATTTTCCTGAAGTAGCTCTTCTAGGTAAGCTTCTCCATCTTGAATTTTGCCTGTTGAGGAAAAACCACTTAACCAAATCGCTAACGGCGGGTTCGTTTCTCGTAACTGATTCGTTATTGTCCGCACAGCTTGATAGGTTAGGTAGCTTGTCAGTACCTTTGCAGTATCTTTAGCAACTTGTTTTATATCCATATTTGACCCTAGCCTGAATCTATGGTTAGACTTTAGATTTTAGATTAAGGATAGATTAAATCCTTAGCAGTCAAGTTTGACATATCTATCTATGTCTTGCCATCTAAAATCTAAAATCTTCCATTTTCAACAGACTTAGAGGGTGTCCATGGCCTCGA
>JBFRWR010000152.1:0-3521 GCA_051439685.1 Trichodesmium sp. | reverse complement strand
TATGACCTTTCTCAGGAGTCAGATGATCAGGAAAATATTCAGCATAAATACTCACTTAGTTACTCCTATTGACCAATATAATTGTCTCCTGTCTCCTGTCTCCTGTCTCCTGTCTCCTGTCTCCTGTTTTTAATACTACATTTTGTCGTGCGGAATGTAGGTTATTAGAGTAGGGATGTTCCATGGAACGTCCCTACTAAGTTTTGGTTGTAATGTTGTAACTGCTGTTGTACTCTGCCTAAACTTCCCAACTGTTCGTCTAACTGCCCACGACGGTCTTGAATTTTTTTGTCTAAATAAACAATTTTTTCATCCAGGTTTGGAGTTCATGTTGTTGGCTTTGGAATTGTTTGAGTTGTTGTTTGTCAGTTTCTTGTTGTTGCTGTAGTTGAGCTAAAATTCCTTTCAGGTTGGTTTGTTGTTGGGCGATCGCTTCTTTTTGTTCGAGTTGTTTTTGGTTCGCTTCTAGACTTTGTTTGAACTGCTCAACCCTACATAATATTATACCAAATCCGGGTTAAACACACTCGTTTCAAGCAAACCGGGAAAACCCTGTAGAGAACTTGCATGCAAGTTCTCTACAGGTTGGGATATAACGATACTGGATTTGATATTACTGATGAAAAAACATAGTAATTAAAGGGAAAAAATTCAACAATATCCAACTCCAAGACCAGTAATTATTTTGCTGCATAGAAAAATCATTTTCTCCTAATAAAGCATTAATTCTTTCTGTCAAGCGGTTAGGAGGAGTTGTACAACTCAAAGCAGCACAAAAATTACTTGTTTGAGGAAAGCGATCGCTCACCATTAATAACAAAGTTTCTGCTAATAATAAACCATCAACTTGTTTTTTTGCCCACTGGTCTGCACGAATTTCTCGCATAGTCAAAAGTTCATCCCATAAAAGTTGATTTTTTGGTAAAAAAGGAACTATTTTTCCTAACCAACCTAACCAAAAAAACCAAAAAGTATCTCGATAATAATAATGAGCTTGTTCGTGGGTTAAAACTGCATAAAGTTGATCGGAATTTAACTTTTCTAAAATTCCTTGACTAACTACTAAATTAGGAGACCAAAAGCCTATTTGGGCACTAAATAAAATTGGATTATCCAGCAAACGCACAGATTGACCCCTAATATTTATTTGAGGATAATCATTAACCTTTTGCGCAGATCGCCAACCTTGATAACCCAAAACCAGGGCCAGAATTACTGTCCATCCACAAAAAGTCCAGGCCAATAAATAACTAACCCATCCACTTGATAGTCCCAGCATTTCTCCTTGAGGCCCCATGCAAATCACCGCAATGGCCGTTGTGATTAATAATAGAGGCGGGGAAATAAACAATAGAAGCGATCGCTGCCAACGAATTAGCCAGCTACTTGGCACAAAAAAGTCCACATTTCTCAGGCCATAAGCCAACCCTAAAGCTAAAAATATAATGATTAGGTGCATTATTCTTTCTCCTCCCTGGCTTTGCGTATAGCTTTGAGCTTTTCGGCGATCGCCTCTATTTGCTCTATACTAGCAGAGTCTAAACTATCGGCGAAAGCTGCCACTATATCAGGGTTGCCTACTTCCAGAAATTGATTTAATTGTTGGTGCGCTCTCAATATTTTTGCTTCTTGGCGAGAAATTAAAGGTCGCCACACAAAGGCACGGTCACTTTCATCACAGACTAACCAACCTTTTTGAGTTAGGCGACGTAGTACAGTTGTGACTGAAGTATATGCCAATTCTCGGTCAGGGTCTGCCAAAATTATTTCATGTACTTGTTTAACTGTGGCACAACCTAAATCCCAAACAATATTCAAAATTTCTGTTTCCAGAGGGCCAAGAGACATTTGTTGTGGACGATAATCCGGTAAAGGGTTCATTCTTTCTTAATTTTTCAATTTTTACTCAACAAGCTTAAATTTTCTCACTTATTCTGTTAAATTATTTGAGTATGACAGTCTGTCATTTTAGTAATGTATAATAATCTGTACATACAGAATAATCTTAAAAGAATAGGAGCAAAGATGCGTTTTATATCTTCACTTACCAAATCTTTAGTAGTGCTAGCTTCCGTAGTAATGCTAGTTATGGGTAGTTTAGTATTTGCTAATCCAGCAGTAGCAGCAAACTATGAAGTAACAATGGGCGCTGGTGGACTACAATTTAGTCCTAAGAAAGTAAGTGTTAAGCCAGGTGATACAGTTACATTTAAGAATGGTATGTTGGCACCTCATAATGTAATGTTCAATCCTGGTAATTCCCCAGATGGATCTTTAGCCAAATCACTTTCCCACGACAAGTTAGCATATAAAGCTGGAGAAAGCTTTGATGTAAATATTCCTGCAGATGCTAAAGCTGGTGATTATGAGTTCTTCTGTACTCCTCACCGTGGTGCAGGTATGGTTGGCCATCTAATTGTAGAATAATAGCAAAACTTAACTAATACATCACAAACCTCAGCAAAGTTAGCTTGATATTAGTTGAGTCCTATTAGCTATGACAAAAATATCTCTAATCTTCGCCTGATTAAAAATGGTTATTGAGAAAAAACTTTAGGTAAGTTCGATGGAACCTCCTTGTAATGTTTTCAGAAAAGGCAGATTTAATTTTTGGAGATATTTATATAGTTAAGGGAAATGCTTAAACCCTTAACTAATTAAACTGGAAAGTGATGACTATTAAATATTCCTCTCTCTAAAACTTAGGTATTTTAGGGAGAGGATAATTATTTTTATGATTAATAACTAACTTTAAAATCTCAGTACAAATAAAAAATGTAGCATTAAAAACTCTTTGATTGTAATTAATTTATTTTTTATGTTTGACAGGCTGTCGTTTGACGTAATGCTTAACTTAATCCAGAATAGGAAACGCAGATTTAATAATCTTCTGTATTTGTGTTGAGAGAGGAGAACAAATGAAGAAATTACTATCAATTGTGCTATTGGCCATAGCTTTTGTTGTTGTTGCAGTACAACCTCCAGCTTTAGCTGCTGATATAGCTCATGGAAAGCAGATATTCTCAGGTAACTGTGCAGCTTGCCATATCGGAGGTAAGAATAGCATTAATCCAATGAAGACTTTAAGTAAAGCAGATTTAGAAAAATATGGTATGTTTAGTGCTGAGAAAATTAGCTATCAAGTAACAAATGGTAAAGCTGCTATGCCAGCTTTCAAAAGACTTGGTGAAACTTCCATTGCAGATGTTACAGCTTATGTTCTAGATCAAGCTGAAAAAGGCTGGAAATAATTAATATTAAATTAGGAAAAGATAGGAGAGAAAAGTTTCAAAATTTACAAATAAAAACTTTCTCATCTTGATAATATATTCCTTAATAGTTGGGGTGAAAATTAGAGCTAAGAAAACATGAAATCTATAGCTCTATATATTCGCCCCAATATTAGTATTTGAAGTAAATATATACGGTGAGAAATGAATAGATTTGATCGATTTCTGCTCAGTATCGGTATAGTCGTTACCGTCCTATTTTTGTCATTCTCGCCACCGATGAAAATTGCA
>JBFRWR010000151.1:0-5902 GCA_051439685.1 Trichodesmium sp. | reverse complement strand
TGCCATTAACTCTTTAAATTCATCGCTACTTCGAGGAGTCATGTGAAGTAAAACTAGAGGTTCTCCTTCTCCTCCTATTCGGTAAAAAATTTGTCCGTCTTCTGTGTCTAAAAAAGCTTTTTTTATTGGTTTGTTCATATATTTTTTTGCTTGAGTTATGAGTTGTTTTTATAAATTAGCATTATAGAACCCCTAACAGTATCTTTGCAAAAGTGAGGATTAGGAGACAGCTATACTGGAGACAGGAGACAGGAGACAACCCACCCCCGCCCCTCCCTGGAGGGGAGCAGGAGGGGAGACAGGAGGCGCGGAGGCGCGGAGTCATAATTTCGGTGAAATAGAATAGGGAAAAAAGTATAAAAATAGCCCCTTGCTTCATCATCTCCCCATCTCTCCAGCTAATTTTATAGTTCCCAAATGGGTTCTATACAAAAATATTTGGTTGTGTATCAATTTTTAGATAAGAACAAGTCTAAGCGTCAACATTCGTAGGAGTTAACAGCAGTTAATCCCTACTAATTCACAATTACCGAATAATTTTAATTATTAATTATCAATTCAATAATTCAGCTTTATTCGCCTCTCATTAAAAAGGGAAAAAAAGTGCTAGAATACTTCCTTATATTCAATCCTATCAGTTTTAAGAAGAGGTAATTATCAATTATTAATTAATCAACTAGCGTGCAAGTGATGAGAGCGTTTTTTTTGCGCTTTCTCAGTTACTAGGGGAACTCCGCCGATGAGTTAGTACACACTCTTTAAAGGATGGCTACTTTCAAGCCTACCTGTCGGGTTCTTCGCACTCCCCGTTCTCACGCGCCCACTGATTTTTTATCAATGGTACTCTTCCTCTCGTACTAAGTATGTAAGCTCTAAATGTTGGGTCACGCTAGGTTCATTAATTGATAATGGATAATTGATAATGGATAATGGATAATTACCTCTCCCTAAAACGGATTGGATTGAATCAAAGGAAAATAAATTCATTGTTTCTCCACGGCGAGTGAGAGGCTTTTGACCTTAATTATTCGGTAATTCAAATAACTTATTCAAAGCCTCGACGGGATTTGCACCCGCTTCTCCCTGGGTGAAAACCAGAGCGACTTATCTGTTTGCCCACGAGGCGATGAGCGAGGGTAACGGGATTTGAACCCGCGACTTCCTGTTCGACAGACAGGCGCTCTAAACCAACTGAGCTATACCCTCATGTTTAACCTTCCATTAGCTTTCAGTCATAAGTAAATCGCAATTTATGCTTATTTTGTAGTATTCTATTTATGCTTTTCAAGGTTCATAAGCAATGATTTAAGATATATTTATTTGTTCTTTGTTACTTGCTTATATTTTTATATTACATAAATACTACAAAAGTGTCAAGGGCGTAGGAAAAATTTTTTTTACTTGTCTGGAATATTTACTAAATCAAGGTTTCAGAATCTTAAGGCTAAATATAGAAGGCAGAAGGCAGGCCAAATTTCTAGCGATTTTCAGTAAAGAAGAAATACAGTCTTCATTAATGGATAATGGATAATTGATAATTACCTCTCCCTAAAAGGGAGATGATTGACCAATCAGGAAAAGATTTATTTTTTTCCCCTTGTAGAGCGACAGCTCACGGCAAAGCCAAGGGGAGGCTTCAAGGCGTGAACTATCTAATTATTTAATTGTTTAATTTTTTCAACCAATCATTTCTTCAGTAGGGACATTCCATGGAACATCCCTAAATTGATAGTTTATGGATAATAATTGATTTTCAGAGATGTCTACTACTCTGTTGGCAAAATAACCACAGTTTTTGCCACACCCGCGCGTTCCGACTGCGCTGTAATCTCAATCTCACAACCAGCAACACCTTTAACTACCCACTCCAGATGACGACGATAACTTCCAGCTTGAGCAAAAAAAGCAAAAAAACTAAAAGCTTCATTCGATCGCCCTTGCAAATGCTCAATTTCCTGGCGTTGTTTCCCACTCACCAAACTCACATTATCAGGCAAACCTAAGATTACCTCTATCGGTTTCACACTTTTTTGTGACAACGCTTTTTCACTGGTATAAGTAGGCAAAAATCCCTGATTTTCCAACTGCACTACTAGATGATACATATCACCACCCTGATATTTAACGACTGTCTGACTTACTGCTAAACGAGGTGACATCAAAGCATGAGAAATAGCAAACTGAGATTGTTCCTCACACAACTTTGGTAAATATTCAACAGGTGGGTTGTACCAAACTTCCTTGAAATTCCACCCACCAATTTCAACAGTACCTAGTTGTGGATGTTCAAAGGGTTGCCAGTCAATAAAACCTCTGCTACCTAATTTTTCATCATTCCATTGCATCATTTTCAGATCGTCTGCAACAGGATGGCGTTGTAACCACTTAATATAATCATCCTTCTTAACT
This sequence comes from Trichodesmium sp., assembly GCA_051439685.1. Taxonomy (GTDB): domain Bacteria; phylum Cyanobacteriota; class Cyanobacteriia; order Cyanobacteriales; family Microcoleaceae; genus Trichodesmium. The sequence continues at coordinate 3,493 of JBFRWR010000151.1, read as the reverse complement.
CCCGCTGCTGTAGGTGCATCCCAAAGTTCTATAGCAAAACTAAACCAACCGAAGCAATCGTAACAATAGTCAATCATTGCACCAGAAATCTTCTCACGGTTAGGGTAGGAGAAGCTATGATAAATAGAAATGCACTCATAACCTGTAATTTCAGTACCTTTTTCTCCAATCAATTTGTAAATTTCCAAATCCTTTACAGGTAAGTGTTCGTCTGGGTAAGTACAGTAGGAACGTAAAATCACCGCAGAAAATGTATGGTAGTTAATACATCCATTAATATTAGGATGTTCTCGCCAAAATTCTGCTAAAGCGCGAGTTTCTGGTTCTGAAAGAGGAAAATCTCCAGCACCTTTTTGTTTTCCCTCCGGTTGCCATTCATGGGGATAGTTGCGATTAAAATCCATTCCTTCTTTACTAGGGGCGACTTTAATATCGTAACCGTCATAGTTTTTGATTATTCCCTCTGGCAAAATACTGTAGTAAGTACCTCCAAATTCATCAGGTTCGCGAGGCACCATAATTCTCGGATCTTCTGAGGATTTTTTCCAAGCTCCACAATTATCTTCGAGTCGCATCTGCAAAATTAATCCATCTCCATTTATGTCTTCCCAGTGGAGACCATCCCGCTCTTCGGGATAGGGATAATGACGAATACTCGATCGCAAGACATAGGGAGTTGTTAAATATTTTTCTGCTCCATCAACGGCAATTCGAGGTAAAATATAAATTGTGTAATTGTCTAATAAATGAGTAATTCGAGGTTCAGTATCATAATTATTTAGTAGGTAATAAATAGTATATAAAGCAACAGCCGAACCTGTAACTTCTATGGCATGAATATTACCATCAATCCAATATCCCGGTTTTTCTTTTGCTTTTCCTGTATTTTGATTTGTCAGAGTAGCTAAGAAAATATCTAGTCCGCCGTAGCTTTTGCCAATAACTTTTAACTCTATCAAATGAGGATTATTTTCTCTCATTTGATGTAGAAAATCTACTACTTCTTGATATGTGTAGTAGTGGCTAAAATCAAACCCTGATTCTGTCATTTTAAATTATTTAATCCTATGGAATTAAGTTACTATTATTGTCAGCATTTCCTATAGACATCTCCAATAATAAAAAATAAAATCAATTATCCTAAATCAATCATCAATTATTTCCCCCTATTCCCTACTCCCTATTCCCTCTTTTAATACTTATGTTCCCATTTCCACATACTACTAGAAATCAAGTTTGTTAATATATGAGCAGTAATTGGGACTAATAAATTACCTGTTGCTAAAGCACTGTATCCTAAAATAATTCCCACTATTGTTGCCCAAACCATATAAGGCCATTGTTGCTTACCGCTCAGATGCAAAACACCAAAAAATACACTAGAACCAATTAATGCTAATGTATCTAATCCCAAAGCAGATAAGACTACGCCTCTAAATAGCAATTCTTCGCTTAATCCTGGCAATAGACCCAACCAGACTAAATCAGGCCATAAAAGAGGAGTTAACACTAAGGTTAAATATGTATCTGCACTACGACGATAGGCGGGCCAAATGCGATAAATTACACCACTTGCAGCAGTAATACCGAGAGCGATCGCTATTCCCCAGAGCAACGCCCTCAGATTCCAACTTACAGGCAATAAATTTACACCAAATAGCAGGCATATTTTAGATATTCCTAGTAATACTAATGCTGTTACTCCCATTGCAACTAACACTTGAATGCGAGTTAATGGTTCGATTTCGGGGTTTTCTGGAATTTTATCTGTCACTTTTTAGGTATAAATAAATATAGACTTCAGGTTTTATGTCTAAATATTGTACAGGATGGTATTGAGTAAATTACAGCATATTTCGGGTAAATGATGTACAGAATAAATTGTGAAAATCTTCTAGTGCGGGCATCTTGCCCGCGAGGGTGTAACTCACGGGTAACGAACGGGAAGTTCTGTAAAAGTCAAAAGTTAAATACTAATATCAAGTAACATTAATTAACCGCAATGTAGGGACGTTGCATGCAACGTCCCTACAGGTTTGGGTAAAGATTGTTTATTACAGTTGTTTAATAAGACATGATATAAATTCAGGACTTACGCAGGAGAACCCCCCAAACCCGGTTTCTCGTAGACATCTTTTATTAAAAACAACGATTTATCCTAGAAACCGGGTTTATTTGCGTAACTCCTAAAATTATTATTTGTGACTGAACCAAGAGAATTTGAGAATTTCCTAACTAAACTTTTGACCGCTGTAGTTATTTGCCAAGAAATAAATTTATTGGCTTAAAGCAGAAGTCATCTTTAAGATGGCTAAAAGACATCTCTAAAAATAAAAAATCCAATCAATTATCGTACAGAAATAATCAATTATTTCCCCCCTACTCCCTATTCCCTACTCCCTACTCCCTAATTGACAATATTTCTGGTCTTAAAGCTTCCGGACTTATACCCGCTTTATGAGCAACTAATACCCCTAAAGCTTCTAAATATGAATTTACTTCTAATGCTTTTATCCCCAATTTTTCCGGTGATACCTGCATCTGAGTTTTATTTTCTCTGACAGTAATAATTTGTGCTTGAGTTTGACTAAAACTCATTACTGCACTACCTCCACAAGCAGTAGCAGGTATAACAACCGCATCAACTTGTTTTGCCGAAATAGTATTTGCAGATGCTAAACCATCTTTTATTTTAGTCAACTGTGGGGCACGACTTAAACCTACTAAAACACAAGGCAAAAATGTATAACCAATTTCTTCTGCTGCAGACCGAGGTGATAAATTAGGGTCTAATGGTAAAGGTAACAAAGCAGGAGCATGGGCGCAGGGAATATCAAAAGTTTTGACAATTAAATGACTAATAACCGCCTCTGCTCCAGCTAAAGGATCGACACCTTGGCCATGACGATATTCTTGTAATGCGGTACTATCTTCGTCATCAGGAAACCTAGCAACAACAGCGATCGCCTCTGCTTTTGCTTTATTAATTAGGGTTTCGGCTGCCCGGAGTAAACTATCAGGATTAGCTATTGTACCCCAGGATGCTCCAGACTCAGCTTTTCGTAGTTCTACTCCTAGTGGGGAGTCAGTCACAATATAATCTGTGAGGTTTAGACCTAAAGTTGCTCTTGTGGCATCTGCTGCTTGTAGATGGCGCAGTCGTAATTCTGGCTCAATGGCCTGGTCAAGAATTAAACCTACTCGGTTTTGATGTACTGGTTGTAATCCATAGCATCCTTGAGCAAATTTGTCAAGAGCATACCCTTCTACATACAAAGCATTAGGTAATGACCAATAAAGTTGTGCCCCATTCAGAACATTAGGATGAGTAATTAGGATATCAGAGGTTTGAGCGATCGCTCGTGCGACTGGTAAAGCATCACCAGCATAACCGCCAATAGATGCGCCGATACCAGTGGGAATTATTAATACTACTGTATAAGGTTTGAGGTTGAAGTTCACAGATTCAAAACTTAAAAAATACCTTTTATCT
>JBFRWR010000150.1:0-3044 GCA_051439685.1 Trichodesmium sp. | reverse complement strand
ATGCTATGAAAACCATTAATACAAATCAATCCCCCGCACCATTATTTCAGGAAAATAATCCCATAGAATGGCTGAGAAAAAATTTTTTTAGTACCTGGTACAACACCTTACTCACCCTAATATTATTTAGCTTAATTTTAGGAGCAATAACTAACTTTATTTATTGGGCAACAACAGAAGCAGAATGGGAGGTTATCAAAGTTAACTTGCCATTATTAATGGTGGGTAGATATCCGAGAGACCAATATTGGCGCATCTGGTTAATAGTTGGCATAATTTCTATTTTCTCTGGTTTTTCTTGGGGAGTTATTGCCAGAAAATCAGCGACATTATTTACCTTGCCAGTATTAATTTTTATCGCTGTTTTGCCTGCAATTTTATTATTAATTCCTGTAGCTATACCATTTAAACGATTACTGGTAGGAATGGTGATTTTAGTTATTGCTAATGCCTGGATAGGAAAACAATTAGGTAGAAAAAATAGTAACTTAGGTAAATATTTATCTTTTGGTTGGTTTGTTGCTTTTCTATTAATTCTCTGGTTAATCGGAGGCGGATTAGGATTAAAATCTGTATCTACAAATGACTGGGGTGGTTTAATCCTAACTATATTAATGGCTGTAGTTAGCATTTTTTATCTTTTCCGTTAGGAGTTTTATTGGCTTTAGGCAGACAAAGTAAATTGCCAGTAATTAGAATATTTTCTATTGGTTATATTGAAATTATTCGCGGATTACCTTTAATTTCAATTCTCTTTATGGGGCAAATTATGATTCCCCTATTTCTGCCAGATGGAATGCGACCTGATAGAATTTTACGGGCAATTTTAGGATTAACTTTATTTAGTTCTGCTTATTTAGCAGAAAATGTTAGAGGTGGTTTACAATCTGTACCTAGAGGTCAAACTGAAGCAGCAAAAGCATTAGGTTTAAATACTCCATTGAGTTTAGGATTGATTGTTTTACCTCAAGCTTTAAAAGTTGCTATCCCATCAATTGTCGGTCAATTTATTAGTTTATTTCAAGATACAACTTTATTATCAATTGTGGGATTATTAGAATTATTAGGTATTAGTCGTTCGGTTTTAGCTCAACCTCAATTTTTAGGAGATTATACCGAAGTTTATTTATTTAATGGTGTAATTTTTTGGATTATTTGTTATGCCATGTCAGTCGGTAGTCGGGAGTTAGAGAAAAAATTAAATACTACTCATTAATCAGGGAATAGTTAAGTATTCAGCTATTAGCAATCAGCTCTCAGGAAACTGACTTTTCTACGGAAGACTTGGCAAAAAAGCGATTTTTATTTCTGAAAATTTCTTAGTATCATTAATAAAACTTTTATACCACACCAGAAACAATAGCTGACGGCTGAATGCTTACTGCAACAGGTAACAGTAAAGACATGAAATACTAGCTTTTCACAAGAATTAGTAGGTACTCAAAACAATAATTTTTATGATAAAAAAACTCAATCTAGATTTACGTCTCATTTGAATTAGATATACTAAACCTAAATTATTTGTAAAAAAAACTGTTTTGTCAAAGTGAAATGAAAGTTAGGAAATTTGCAGAAGACAAAATTATTTTGGGAGATGTAATTTCTGTTTTGGATGATTGCCTAGAAGACGGTACTATTGACCTAATATTTGCCGATCCTCCCTATAATATTGGTAAGAAATTTAATGGCAAACAAAAAAAATGGGATTCTGATGATGAGTATATAAAATGGTGTTATAAATGGCTAGATTTATGTATCAGGAAATTAAAAAATACAGGCAGTATTTACATTATGGCAGCAACACAATATATGCCATATATAGATATTTACTTAAGAGATAAAATTACTATTCTTTCCAGAATTGTTTGGTATTATGATAGTTCGGGAGTTCAGGCAAAAAAATATTTTGGTTCTTTATATGAACCAATTTTATTTGGGGTAAAAGATAAAAATAATTACACATTTAATGCTGAAGAAATAAAGATTGAAGCTAAAACAGGTGCGGTGCGTAAATTGATTGATTATCGCAAACCAAATCCAACGGTTTATAATTCTAAAAAAGTGCCTGGTAATGTTTGGTATATTCCAAGAGTGAGATATAAAATGGCTGAATATAGAAATCATCCAACTCAGAAACCAGAAGCTTTATTAGAAAGAATTATTAAAGGAAGTAGCCATCCTGGCGATTTAATTCTAGATTTATTTGCTGGAACTTTTACCACTTCTGTAGTCGCTCAAAGATTGGGAAGGAAATCTATCAGTATAGAAATAGAGGAAGAATATATAAAATTAGGATTAGAAAGATTGAATTTTATTTCTGAAAATCACAGCGATAGTGCTATTTTAAATAATCAAGATGTTCAATTAACTTTAGACCTAAATATGGGTGATTAGATGGAACATGAATTTACAAAAGTAATCAAAAATGTTCTGAAGGATAGTTATGGAAACAAATCAGAATTAATATACTCAATTTCTCCTATTTTACAATATATTAATCTGAAAACTAGGTCTGCTAATAGAGGCTCGAAAGCCAGAAGTTCTTTTGGAAATTTATATGCTATTTATGTTTTAGTTGAAGATTATGTGAAAAAAGGGCTTGATGAAAGTGGTAGATATATTTCCTATGAAGGTAGTAAGTATTCTCAACTTTTAGGCAGACAAAGGGAGTTACCTTTTGGTCAAAAATTACAAAACCATGCTTTAAACCATAGACTAAACCAAGAGTTTAAAAAATATTTCCCGACTTGTGATTATATTCCAGTTATTAGAGAAACTTCAAATAATAGATATTGGTTTAATGAAAATCTACTCGTTTGTATAATTGAAGAACAAACTTATAATCTGGCTAAAATCATTATTCAAATAATAGAGCTGTATATTTCGACAAAAACAAATGCTTTTGAATACTTCATTCAATCTTGCCAGCAAATAAGTCAATTAACAGAAGTAAATCCAAATGAAGCTGTTGATTTTATTGTTACACTTTTACAGCCAAATGTAGACGCAAGATTGTTTGAAATTGTTAGCTATAGTATTTTAAA
>JBFRWR010000149.1:0-11745 GCA_051439685.1 Trichodesmium sp. | reverse complement strand
CGCGAATAGCTTCCGAAGTGGCATCTTTGAGAGTACCGGTGCCAGCTTCTACTGATCGTACCTCCGCCCCCAGTAGCCGCATTCTGAATACATTTAGAGCTTGACGTTCCATATCGTGAACGCCCATATAAATCACACACTCCAAGCCAAACCGAGCGCAAACCGTAGCAGTCGCCACACCATGTTGACCTGCACCTGTTTCCGCAATAATGCGTTGTTTGCCCATTTTTAGAGCCAATAAAGCTTGAGCAAGAGCATTATTAATTTTGTGCGCTCCCGTATGGTTGAGGTCTTCCCGCTTCAAATAAATTTGTGGCCCTGTGCCATTTGGTCTAGCGTAATGTTCAGTCAGACGTTCGGCGAAGTAAAGAGGACTAGGGCGACCTACATAGTCTCGGAGGAGTTGTTGTAATTCTTCTTGAAATGAGGGGTCTTGACTGTATTGTTTGTAGGCTGCTTCTAGTTCAAATAGGGCTGGCATTAATGTTTCTGGAACATATTTACCGCCAAATTGGCCAAATCTACCCAGGCCATCAGGTTGTTGAGTTGTAGTTAAATTTAAAGGTGTAGTAGTCACGAATTGTTTCTAAATAATGGAACATTTCTCATTATATGTATCCTAGTTGATAGTAGTCTAGCTAGGTTGAAAATCATTTATTTTGATGGTTAGAATATTGCTAAATTAAGGTTATATAGCACTACGTTAATTGGCTCTTGACATTTATAAATCCTTTTAGCGGAGCTTTTCCGCACCGAAAACCCTTTAACAGTTTACTATCCCCTATTCCCTATTCCCTATTCCCTATTCCCTAGCGCGTAGTGCTATACAGTTTAAAATTTGCAAATTAGATGTGTCTTACCTCTACTAACGGTTTTTCTCAAATTTTTTTAGGAAATTTTAATTTTTCTTGATAGATATCAAGCAAATATAATTTTTGTAAAAAATTGTTGTAAAAATCAGATAATACTTTCAAAAAAGCACAAAATAATTAATATAAATCCTCTTTCTGTTAAAGAAGAGAAACACATCTAAAAAAAAAATTTAGATGATAAAATCTAGAAAATATTAAGAGAATATTATGCAAGTAGAAGAACTTTTGGCACGTTATGCCGCAGGGGAAAGAAATTTTCGGGATGTTGATTTGTTTCGTTCCGAACTTAGTAATATTAATTTAGCTGGTGCAAGTTTGTTTCGTGCAAACTTATTCCGAGCTAATCTATTTAGAGGGAATTTGATTGGTGCTAATCTGTATAATGCTACTTTAATTGGTGCTAATTTATATTGTGCAAATCTGAGTGGAGCTAATTTGAGTGGCGCTAACTTAACTCGTGCTGACTTAAGTGGTGCTGACTTAAGTGGTGCTGACTTGAGTGCTGCTGATTTGAGTGGTGCGATTTTAAGCTATGCTAATCTTAGTTATGCTGACATGAGTCGTACTAATTTACAGAAAGCAACCCTAATTGATACAAATTTGAGTGCTGCTAATTTAAGTGGTGCTGACCTCAAGAATGCTAACATAAGTGGATTAAATGTTAGCGAAACGAGATTTTCTCTTGGTATCGGTCTCTCTGCAGAATTGAAGAAGGAATTACAAGAGCGAGGAGCGATCATTGAGGATATGCCTGGCGAACCTCATGCAAGTAGATTGTTGAGTCGAACTTAAATTGGTTTAAAATAGTAATAAAATAGTAATAAATTTTAGAGCGTCTAGGCTAAATATTAATTATTTACCTGGGCGTTCAAACATTTTTGAAAGCTTTAGTTAATCTTTTGTTTTACCTCTGTAGTTAGGAGTATTATACAGCAAATTTCAAGTTAATTTTGCACGAAGGAAAAAGTGCAGATTTGAGATTATTAAAAATCCAAAAAAAACAAAAATAAAAGCCATTTTTATCTGTCATTTTTTAATTATTTATGCCTCTTACCAGTTACAGCATTCTCCTTTGCTCGTAAGGTACATAGCTAATACCATTTCTCAAAAACTTTTATACTGGTAGTAGGGGAGAAGTAAAAAATATGAATAATTAACACTAAATGCCTAATAATTATCAAAAAAATTATTCGACCGATATTAATCACTTAATAATTGAAGTGTCACCTAAGTATAGTATTACTTTTGGTAATTCGGATAACAGGCAAGATGCCTATGCTACAAATAACTTACCATTTAAAATGGTAAATTATTAGTCCGAAATATGCTGTAAGTCTTCCCTATTCATTCTTTTATGGCGATGTCTACTTATTGTTTATTTGATTCAAAATTATTTAAAAAACTATCTAGAATAATTATTAAAGAAAGAAGAATAATGATTTTTGAGCAAGACTTTATGAGATGATAGAGTCAGATCAATTTGCAGCAAAAAATCATGTCTAGTCAAAACAAAATTTCGTGGCAAGAACGCTTTCAGTATAAATTTGATAACTTTATGTCCAGGGGCGGGTTTTCTGTCTTTCTAGCATTAGTGTCAGCTTTCTTTGCAGCATTTCTCTTAATGACAGGTATACGTTACCTTTCTGAGTTTATTTTTCCCAATCAAGATTTAGAAAGCGATTTGCTTTGGGATGTATTTGTACAACTCATCGGTCTTAGAGACACCGGAGATGAAGCTAATTTTGCCACTAAAACTGTAGGAGTTTTAACGATTTTTCTAGGTTTGGTACTTTTCTCTAGTTTAGTCGCTTTTATTACTCAAGAATTTGAATCACGATTAACTTTGCTGAAAAAAGGTAAAAGTATAGTAGTCGAAAAAAAACATACTTTAATCTTAGGATTTAATGAAAGAATTGTCGATATTATTACTGAATTGGTAATAGCTAATGAATCAGAACCTGATGCAGCAATCGTCATTTTATCACAACAAGATAAAGAAGAAATGGATGATTTTCTGCGGGAGAAATTAGGAGATTTAAAAACTACTAGAGTAGTAACTCGTAATGGAATAATAACTCAGATAAATAATCTGAATAAAGTAGGAGTTAAAGTTGCTAAATCAGTAGTAATTTTAAATGAGGCGAAAGAAACAGACTCACAAGATGCGAAAAAGTTATCGGATGCTAGAGTTGTTAAAGCAATTTTAGCCACTGTAGCAGCTAATGAGGAAAAATTATCCCTACCACCAATAATAGCTGAAATTCGCTCAGAACAATATCGAATTTTAGCTCAAAGTATTGCTCCTGCAGCTGTAACTACTTTAAATGAAGCTGATATTTTAGCAAGAATTTTAGTTCAAACTTCGCGCTCTGTAGGATTAGCAACAGTATACTTAAATTTAGTTGGTTTTGCAGGAAATGAAATTTATTTTTATCGTCCTCAAACTAATTGGCAAAACCTCACCTTTGCTGAATTGCAATTTCATTTTTATCAAAGTATTCCTTTAGGTGTCCGAGATAAAAATGGCGATGTCATTATCAAACCAAATAGCAATTATCAGTTAAAAGATGCTGAAGAAATAATTGTTTTAGCAGAAGATGACTCTCAAATTAAATTTAATAAAGAACCTTTACTTAAACCTGAAATTGTAGGTTATGTTGACTGTCGCAAAACTATTACTAGAAAAACAGAAAAACATTTAATTATTGGTTGGAATGCTAAAACTCCTATCTGTCTTAGAGAATATGCTAAGTATGTAGTTGCAGGTTCAGAAATTAATTTAGTAACTCACAAATTAACACCAGAAATTGAAACACAGTTCGCTCAAATTAGTCAAGCTTATCCTCAAATTTTAATGCAAATTTGGAAAATAAATGTAGATGTTGTTGAGGAACTTAAAACTCTCAAATTAGAACAATATAATAGCATCTCAATTTTAGCTAGCAAAGGTAGAAATTCTGAGGAAATTGATGCTAAAACTCTGACAATATTACTAGAAATTAGAAAAATATTTTTGGAATATACAAAGGAAACAGGAAATCCTGTAACAACTGAATTAGTAGTAGAACTTGCTGACTCAGAAGAAACAGAGCTAGTAATTAAAGCTGGTGTTCAAGATTTCCTACTTTCTAATCAATTTGTCTCTAAAATTTTAGCTCAGGTATCTCAAGAACCAGGTGTAATGCCAGTATATCGTAATTTATTTTCCGCAGAAGGTAGCGAAATGTATATTAAACCCATAGAGCTTTTCTTTCCACCTGAAAAACTCGGTAAATTATCTTTTGCTGACTGTGTATTTGCAGCTCAGTCTCGCAATGAAATTTGTCTTGGTGTAAAAATAAGTTCTGATGCTCAAGATCAAGAAAAGAATTTTGGTATTTATTTAGCACCACGTTTGGATACTAAGTTTCATCTAACTATTGAAGATGAACTAATTACAATTGCTGAAGATGAAACTTGATATCCTCCTCACTACAAAAGCTGGCGTTGATGAATACTGGGATGATTGAGACTGACAGGGGGACACAGGGACATGGAGGGACGGGGACACGGGGATTATGGTTGATGCTCTCTAACAAAATCATCCCGCAATTATGCAATACCCAAAAATTTTCTATGGAGCAGGATTCCTAAATCTATAAATTTTAGGTTTCTCTTTTATTTTAGTGAAGACTGAATCTAAACATAGCAAAGTTTTTGGTAATTGTTATAATCTAAACTAAATGTAAAGCTTTATTAAAAAAGGCCAAATATGCAAAATCTAAGTTTAGAACAAATATCGGCCCAACTAGATAGTGAAAATTCTCGCGATCGCCTCCTGGCATTGGCCCATCTGCGAGAAGTATCTCCTACTGAAGCAGTACCTTTAATCAAAAAAGTATTAAATGACTCCAATGTACCAGTCCGCTCTATGGCAGTATTTGCCCTGGGAGTCAAACAAACAGAAGAATGCTACCCTATATTAATAGAATTACTGGAAAAAGACCCAGATTATGGTATCCGTGCTGATGCTGCTGGAGCATTAGGTTATTTAGAAGATATTAGAGCTTTTGAATCTCTAACACGAGCATTTTATGAAGATACCAGTTGGTTAGTCCGTTTTAGCGCAGCAGTTGCTCTAGGAAACCTGAAAGATAAACGTGCCCATAATTTATTGATAGAAGCATTAGATAGCAAGGAAATAGTAATACAACAAGCAGCGATCGCCGCTCTAGGAGAAATTGGAGACTTAGAAGCATTAGATCATATTCTCAAGTTTGCCATTTCCCAAGATTGGTTAATTCGTCAAAGATTAGCGGAGTCTTTAGGAAATATGTCTAGTCCTAAAAGTATATCTGCTTTGAAATACTTAGAAAAAGACAGTCATCCCCAAGTATCTGAAGCTGCAACCATATCTTTACAACGGATAGGGAATAGGGAGTAGGGAGATAGGGAGTGGGGGAGTAGGGGAGTAGGGGAGTAGGGAGATAGGGAGACACGGAGATAGGGAGACGGGGTATCACCATGTCACAACTTCCCCGTGTGTCCGTTTCCTCAAAGGATGTAATTTTACAAAATATCCTCTCACTAAAGCGGATGTTGGTATAATTATTCATTATCCATTATCAATTATCCATTATCAATTATCCATTATCCATTATCCATTATCCATTATTAACTTCAAGTAATGCTTGTTTAAATTGAGCTGCACTCTTAAAATAAATCTCAGGTGTATCAGTTAACCCTAGATCGATAACCTCTGCTAACTTTTTAGGAATAGAAACATCTCTTTCTCGAATAGGTACAGCATTTGTTTGTAACACCACCAAAAAAGGGTCTCTTTCCAGAAAATCACGAGGATAAGCACCTGTTAACATATAATAAACAATTGCTGCCATTGCCCAAACATCAATTTCTGGTTTGACATAGTTAAAACTAATCACCTGTTGACGCGGTACAAAAACAGGCAAACCTAAAGTTATCCCGCTCATTGTTTGACCACCTAAACCAGCTATATCAAAAGCTTTAGCCAAGCCATAATTAGCTATTTTAGCCATGGAAATATCCTGAAGATTAGCCAACATAATATTATGTGGTTTCAAATCTCGGTGAACTAAACCTCGCCCCTGACTAAAACTACTATCAGTTTTTTTAGCATAGGGAATTTCTGCATTGTGAGCATACTCTAGAGCGTCTAATACCTGTAGAATAATTTTTAGAGCTTGCTCTACTGATAGCTTACCTCCTTCTCGCTTCATTAAATCTAGAACACTACCACCATGACAATATTCAAACGTCAGGAAAAATGTCCCGTTAAAATAACCGTAATCTCTAAACTGAAGTATATGAGGATGATTTAATGCTTTAGTATTTTCTACTTCCTGAAGAAAGATTAATTTAGCACGCTGACTAACGCTTACTTGAGGTACCATAATTTTTAGCACCAATAATTCCCCAGTCCGCTCATCTATAGTTAAATAATCTTGACTATATTCTCCCAAACAAAGTTTTTTAATAATAGTATATTCGCGCAAAGCTTTAAGCTCAGGTTCTCCTTGTTTAGCTATTTGTAGTAGATTTTTGACAGCTTCTTGTTGATGGAATTTAAGTGTTATGTCACTATGAGAAGCTTTTGACTCGGCAACAGTCTCATCCTCGTCTACAGTATCTAACTCTGTGAAAAAGTCACTTCTTTCTCCTTCTCTGATACCTAAAACACTAACCTTGAAAACAGTAACACCGATTTTGATTTCATCCCCTTCACTTAAGTCATGTTCTGGGAAATTTAGATGAGCAGCTTGTAAAGGTGTTTGGTTTGCGGGACGCTGCCCGATTTTTGTGCCATTGACATAAGTACCATTTTTGCTGCCGAAATCTCGCACACGGATATCAGGAGGATTAATATCAAATAAACAATGGTACCGCGAAACAGTTCGATGAGCTTGATCGTTAGGTAGTTGAGGATAACAGTCATGGGAACGTCCTATCACACAAGTAGTACGCTCTTCAAAAGTGAATTTCTGACCTTTGAGACTGCCTTCAGTAATAGTAAGAATAATTTTTGCTGACATCTGTAAACAATTAATAATTAATAATTAATAATTAATAATTAGGGTTTGCTGAATAAAGTATGAGTGGTAGGGGTAGGAGACAGGAGACAGGAGACAACCCACCCCTAACCCCTCCCTGGAGGGGAAGACAGGAAAAATAGAAATTATAGAGGAGGTAGTCGTAAAAATTGTCCCAAGATTTTTCTGCCATAATCATCCCAAAATACTAGCTTTTTGCAGATATATAGACCGAAACAGGCGCACTTTTTTAGATCAAAAACGGCTGAAACTAATATCTATTAGTGCTTTGATATTTAATCAGCAAGCCCTAATTACCCCTTCTTATAGAACCCCTAACAGTATCTTTGCAAAAGTGAGGATTAGGAGACAGGAGACAGGAGACAGGAGACAGGAGACAGGAGACAGGAGACAGGAGACAGGAGGCGCGGAGTCAGAATTTCCAAAATAGGAAAGCGAAAAAAGTATAAAAATAGCCCCAATCTCCCCATATCCCCATCTCCCCGTCCCCCGATCTCTCCAGCTAATTTTATAGAACCCATTTGGGATCTATAAAAAAGGGGATTCAGTAAAAGAATTTTTTTTTAATTAATGGCTTTTTATTTACTCATCTAAATTGTAGATCAATCGGGAATTTTGTTTTCCTTAGTTCAAGCTTAATTACTATTTATACAGAAAGTAGGGATAGTCGAGACTCCCCTCTACATAGAAAGAAGATGGGTTAGAAGACCAGGAATAAGCAAAAAAAAATATTTATCCTGCTAGTTATGCCAAATTAATCACTTAATTTGCTGTAAATTAAAGTTAGTAGAATAAAAGACAGGTAATTCTAAAATAGAACTATGAATATAACAGTTGAAGAACGAACCACAATTGATGAAAAGCTCTCTAGACGTGATATAGACCTTGACCCCGGTGGTTATCTTATTATTTTTCTTGACCGAGAAAAAGGCTTAATTTGTGCAAAACATTTTACTAATGTCATCGACAGTCGCGGTTTAGCTATCGATCCAGAAACAGGAAAACCTATTCCCGCAAAAGGTAAAGTAGAACGTCAAGAGACTAAAATATTTACTGCGAGAACTGCAAAAGAAATGAGTGTCAAAATTTTTGAAGAAACTAATCCATGTCCAGTCACAATGTTAGATCATGCTGCTTATTTAGGCAGAGAATTTATGCGTGCACAAATGGCTTTATTAAATAACACAGAATATATTCAGGATTAATTGAAGTAGCACTCAGCAGTCAGCACTCAGCGGTCAGCTTTTCACGGTGTATAATGGGGAATTAAAACCCATCAACACACACCACGCACTTTTTTCCAAATATAGTGGGGGACTTATACCCTCTGTAAGAGGCTAACTCTATGCGCTCAAGCTGATATCTGATAGCTGACGGCTGTTTGCGCAGCAGTCCGCAGGAAATGCTTACAAAAATATTCCTGTCATTCTCCCGAATTTTTACCCAGAAAAACCTTGATACCAGAAATAAGTAACCATCGGTACAACTGTAGCAATAACTAGCAAGACAACCACCAAAATAGTTGCACTTTGATCGTCAGTTTCTTCTGCTGA
Organism: Trichodesmium sp.; assembly: GCA_051439685.1. GTDB lineage: Bacteria > Cyanobacteriota > Cyanobacteriia > Cyanobacteriales > Microcoleaceae > Trichodesmium. Next base: position 3,252 of record JBFRWR010000149.1, on the reverse strand, counting down.
CTTAAAAGTAGCTGCTACTTGTGCTGACAGCTCATCTTTAACTGTTGGCGGTCCCGGATCGTTTTCTCCAGATAATACAGCACTCAAGCGATCGCTAGCTGCCAAAAATGCCTCATTGTATTTATTACCATCCCTGATAGGTACTTGAACAGTTTCGTCAACTACACTCTGAGTAATTTCGTCAGATAGAATTTCTTGAACTGCTGCACCAGTCTGAATGGCATCATTATTGGTGAGAGTATCTAATACTAATAAGGTTTGATTTGCTTTTGCTTCGGGAGTAGGAAACCATTTGTCAAATAGCTTCTCTGTAAAACTATCAATAGTTTCACCATAGTCTAGGCGACGGATAGTCACAAATCTAACTTCATTATCCGTGGTATTGGCCAAATTTTCTAAGGCATTTTTCAGTTTATTCTTAGTGACACGACTGAGAACATCCGCATCATCAACGATAAATGTAGAATCACCTGCTCCTAAACTGGGCATTTGATAAACTCCAGTTGCAGATGCAGAAGATGTAGGGGTGATAGTGGCCAAAATTAAGAATAGTAGAGAGACTATTAGAGTTTGGAAATTTTTCAGATTGAAGGTTTTGTTGAATAATTGTATCATCAGATAAATTCCAGTTTTTGGTAAAAAGTTAATTTTTTATACAGCGACAGTTTTTGCCACAGTCGAGCAAAGTCGGGAAAGTTTTTTAGACTTTATTTACTTTATCATTTTATTTATCGACAGTAAAAACAGGATAAATAAGTATTGTTTAAGCATTTCCTGCGGACTGCTGCGCAAACAGCCATTAAATCAGATCGGGAATTACGAATGTAGGGGGATTGGCCAATCGCCCCTACTAGATATGGCAGATTTCAAGCTACACCAAAAGTAATAAGCAATAGTTGAGTGCTGAATACTGACTTATTAATTATTAAAGGTATTGTTAGATAATTATTCATTCTATTTCTAGATTAATTTTCTAACTTTAATTAGGGCTGGCTGATTAAATATCAAAGCATTGACAGATAAAAGTTTTAGCAATTTTAGGTCTTTAAAAAGTATAAGGTTTTCGGTCTATAGAGCTGCAAAAAGTTAGGATGGATGGGTTGACTATTGGCTGAAAAATCAAGGGATAATTCTGACTTCTACCTCCTCACTCATTCCCCATTCATCCTGTCTCCTGTCTCCTGTCTCCTGTCTCCTATCCTTACTCATAAGACTTTTTTAGCAAGCCCTAATTAATGAAACTTAGGCAGAGGGAGGAGCAATTTTTTGTGCCAGTTTTGAGAGAGGTAAACTTTGGAGATAAACTAAACCAGGACCTGTTAATTTAGTTAAAAATAAACCCTCTCCACTAAATAACATATCTTTCAAACCACCCACCTTTTGAATGTCATATTGAACAGAAGTAGAAAAGCCAACTACTGCACCAGTATCTACTCGTAATTCTTCACCTGCAGCCAGATTTTTTTCAATTATTGTTCCTCCTGCATGAACAAAAGCTAACCCATTTCCTTGTAATTTTTGCAGGATAAAACCTTCACCACCAAAGAAACCAGCACCTATTTTTTTAGTAAAAGCAACTTCAATCTCAATCCCATTAGCTGCACAAAGAAAAGAGTTTGATTGACACAAAAACTCTCCACCTAATTCTGTTAAATTTAAAGTAATAACTTGTCCTGGATAGGGAGCAGCAAAAGCAACAGTCGCTCTAGTTGTACCTTGATTTAAAAAAGTAGTAATAAAGAAACTTGCCCCAGTTAACATTCGTTTGAAACCTTTCAAAGCACCTCCTGCAGTAGAAGTTTGCATTTCGATGCCTTGTTCCATGTACATCATTGCTCCTGCTTCTGCTCTAACTCCTTCTTCAGGATCGAGAACAATTTCTACTAACTGTAGTGATTCTCCTTTAATTTGATAGTCTATAACATCAACACTCATCAGATAATACCTTTAGCTATGAAGATTACTCAAGGTAATTATACAACAACTTTTAACTCATTAAAGTTATACAGCGTTTTCCCTTGTTATTAGGCACAAAACTTGAGGTTTGAGGGAACACTTAACTGGAAATAGGCAATAGGGAATAGAAAAGAAGAAAAATAACTGTACCTCATAAGTTCGGAAACTACTGTAATTTATTAATTCAAAAAATTGTGGAAAATTTTAAATCTAAATGCTTAAAGATTTTTGAAAAAATAATCTATAAAATAAAATTTGAGAGTATGAATAATAAAGTAATTCTACTAAACTTTTATGTCCATGAATATCGGACTAGGTAAATATATATTAATCCTAAATAATTTGTGAAAAAAACTGTAGGGGTTTGGTCTCCAAACCTAAGCAAACGAGAGATTTGTCAACCAAACCTCTACTACTATAAAAGATGACAACCCTGGATTTCTATACTCACATTTTTCAGAAACATTATCCAAATTTCTATATGTTAAAACATTTCTATACTCTCTGTATCTCTAACAACCAAAATTTATTGTCAAACAAAAAAATGTAGTGCTATATTTTCCTAAATAATCTAATTCAAGATAAACTGCCTAAAACTCTTGCCCCTGTTATTTATTCCCTAATATAGCGTTTCTCAAATTGGTGAAATACAGTTTTAGATCCCCCCTGCCCCCCTTAAAAAGGGGGGAGTCTTCAAAGTCCCCCTTTCCAAGGGAGATTTAGGGGGATCGTAATCTAATTTAGATCCCCCCCCTGCCCCCCTTAAAAAGGGGGGAGTCTTCACAGTCCCCCTTTCCAAGGGGGATTTAGGGGGATCGTAAATGTACTTTATAATTTTGGGAATTGCTCTAAAGCTCCAGAAAATGAATAATAATAATCCTGCCCAAACTTGGGGAGGGAGGAAAGATTGAGATAACCATTCGGGAGGAATAATGCCGGAGCGATCGCCTGTTAACCAAAAGTCAAAACTATTATCTGAAAAGAAGGATGCTCTACCTCCAGGATAAAATTCTGATAATTTTTTGGCTTGGGTTAATGTAATAATCGGACTATATTTGGAGGTATTTAAGGCGTAGGGTAGAAGTACAAAAAATGCTGTGGTTAAACCAATGGTTAAAATGGTAAATTTTTGCTGGTTTCGGAAGTAGAGAAAATCTAAGACTAAGAGGGCGGAACAGAGCAAAACTCCTTGGGGATAAAATAATCCGAGAAGAGAGATTGTTATTGCTATTCCTAACGAAGAATGTCTGAGGAAGTAATAGAGAAATGCTAAGAATAAAGGATAGAAAAATGCTC
>JBFRWR010000148.1:0-7799 GCA_051439685.1 Trichodesmium sp. | reverse complement strand
AATATGGAGTAGATTTTTGGTTACTCGATCTAACAGCTTTTGACTCTAGATATGTAGCCGATAAAGAGTTTATTCGTCAGTATAAATTAGCAAGTCTAATTATTTATCAACTGGAACAAAATATTATCCCAGCTTTATCTACTACTATGGAAACTTGTGCTGTATTAACCAGTAAGCGCATAGCATTACTACCAACTTCATGTATTACAAATGAGTTGAAAAAATTAACTCAGAATAATCATGGAAATTTCCATTATTAAGCTCTATAACTTTAATTTTAATATCAGCTAATACAGCACTAACTAGGGCTTGCTGAAAAAGTCTTATGAGTAAGGGTAGGAGTCAGGAGACAGGAGACAGGAGACAGGAGGAATGGGGAATGAGCTAGAAGGCAGAAAAAAGAATTATTTCTTGATTTTTCTGCCTCGCGAACCCAAAATCCTCACTTTTTGAGCTACCTAGAAGGAAAACCTTGTACTTTTTAAAGACTTAAAAAAGCTCAAACCTTTATCTGTCAATGCTTTTATATTTAATCAGCATAGCAATAATTAATAACTTAATTATTAATTGTTAATTATTAATTGTTAATTATTAAACCTATCTATTTGCTAACCTATCAATAGTTTGTGTCAAACGCTGAATTTCATTTTTAGTTGCGTGCATTTGATTAATATATTCCTGTAAATTATTAGCAATGACACTTAAATGCGAATTATTAATATTAGCTTGAGTACCCATTCCTTTATTTATTTGCTCTCCTAAAGATTTAATACTTTGACTAATTCCATCCGTCGAGTTATTCAAAGCATCTGCTAAAGTTTTTATCGAAATTTGTACTTCTTCTAAATTATCTGCTTTAGATACAACTCTTCTTTGCAAACTATCTAAAGTTCCCACCGCTAATTGAAAACTTTGTGATGCTTCCTGTAGTTGTCTAATCATTTCTCCAAAAGATTGTTGATTACTTTGATGAGACTCTAATACTTTTAATGAAGTTTGATTATTATTAGTAATTTGTTCTCCAAACCTAGCTAGTCTTTTACTATATCCCTGTAATTCAATTACTACTATTTCAATTGCTTGAACAGCAGCAGCGAGAGTAGAAGTTGATTGAGAAAAATTACTTTGAATATTTGCTAATTCCGATGTTGAATTAGATAATTTTTGAGGAAATTGACTATGTTCAAATATCTGTGCTACTTCCATAAATCTATCAGAAGCTATCTGAAAATCTTTAGAACTTTTAGCAACCGTCGCAGCAGCTTCTCCTAATCTAACAAAAGTCTGTTCTGCTAATTTACTCGTAGTAGTATTAGCATTATGAATTTCTTGAATTTTATCTTGTAAAGCTGACTCTACTCCAAATCTAACTGTTTGACCGAATTTAGTTAAAAATCCTTCAAAAGAATAAGCAACTGCTTTGACTACTTTATCTATTTGAGTTTGACCTTCGATAGTTTGTAAATAGATATTATCTAGATAATCTTCTAACAAACTAATTAATCTAGTCTTGGCTAGGCTGGTATTAAAAATAAAATTAACTGATGTAACTACTGCACTAAAAAATATTGCAACTAAGCTAGTAATAAAAGCAATTCCCATGCCTTGTAATGGTACTTGTAAAGCCCGAAGTAAACTACTAATATCAGTGACATTAGTATCACTAACTGTTTGACTTAGAGATGTTAAATTAATCGTAATTCCGACAAAAGTACCTAATAATCCAAAAGATACAAGTAGATTAGGTAAAATTCGACAAAAATATTCTATTTGTTCATAAGAAACTAATGAAAATAATCGCTGTCTACTATAAACTTGGTCTATCAATGCTCCCGTATTAACTTGCTCTAGTTTACTAGAAGCATCGGCAAATCTGCCCTCTAAATATTCGATAAATCTTGGTTTATTTACTGACTGCTGATTAATTAGTCTCCTAACTTTATTTCCCTGATTTGCTAAGTCAAAATAAAGTACCATCCTTAATAATATGGCAACAAAAGATGGTACAATTACTAAAACAATAATTAATGGAATTAAATAAGATGGTATTGGTGGCATAGTAACATTTCTGATGTCTAAAAATTTATAGCCTTTTTCATGGAAGCAAGTAAATTATAACTTCCCTAATTCCTTTTTCCTTACTTTCTAATTTAAGACTTTTGTTTGATCTTTTGAGAGAAATTTTGAATTGACAGATTTAGAGAATAATATTACTAAAAAAATCAAAATAGGGAACAAGTCATTATTCCCAGGCAAGTTTTGAACAATGACTAATCCCCCTTATTAGTGAACCTCTGACTTGCTTCCCAAGGCCCGAATTTATTTTGATAATAGGCCAAAATTTGGTCTACTTTTTCACGAATAGCATCTTCAGCATCTTCATCATACTCTAACCATATTCCGCCGATTTGACTTTTGTGATAGTCAAATAGCTCTGAGGACACTGGAGCAAATAAACCTACTTGCACTTTGCCAACTTGACGTAAATGAGCGGCTACTTCTCGATATACTGCCAGTGGTAGTCCCTGGCAGCTAAATTCATAACGTTGTTGTTTCTGCTTCGCAGTCTGCATTCTAGTCTTTACCTTTCCATTGACACTCTCACCGTTAAATCTCGCTATTATAACGGGAGATTCTTGTTTCACAGATTCTTAACTAAGCAACAAATCAAATAAATTGAGTTGCACCCCCGTCAGACCATCTCCACAAGCTTTTTCTTTAACCGTGTGCCCCACGGCTATTAAACCTTCTAAAAATTAAAGATTCGCTACGGCTCAAATTTGTTTATTGAAATTCATCTCACCACTAAATCTCGCGATTATAACGGGAGTCCTCTTTCAATATTGTGATAGATCATTCCCTAAGTTATGATTTATCAACATTTCATCTGGGTCTTCTAGATTACAACAGTTGATCTTATCTAAACAGACTTTGCCCCATTGCAAAGCCCAGCGAACCAGTTCTACTCGATTATGAGTAGAAGTTTTACTCAAGATATTACTAATATGGTTATCGACCGTTCGCTTACTAATTTCTAGCTTCTCGGCGATTTTTTCATTAGTTAACCCATCTGATACTAGCTCCACAACTTGTAATTCCCTTTCTGAAAGGGATATGTGAGTTTGAGACTCGCAACCAGTCATAAATTTTGCCTATATCTGTATATTTGCTTAATTATAATTTTAGAGAAATCTTGACAAAAATTACGTTGATGACAATCTATTAAGTAGGAAAACTACAAAAAACCTATATTAATGTGGAATAAATTTCTTTTTGTCATTAATATCTAAGGAGATTTTTGATTTTGATAACTACCAAAATCCTTAATTATTTTATATTTTTGATTGCCAATTTATAGTTTTTAGATACTCAAACCAATATGACCCATCCCTATGCCATTTGTCTTGGTGAAATTTTATTTGATTGTTTAGCTGACCAACCTGGGAAAACTTTAGATCAAGTCCAGTCTTGGACAACTTACCCTGGTGGGGCACCTGCTAATGTGGCTTGTAGTCTAGTTAAATTAGGTACTTCTGCTGCTTTGATTAGTTCTGTGGGTCAAGATAGGGAAGGCCAAGCACTACGACAATTATTAGAGGAAATACAGGTAGATACTTCAGCTATCCAGCAACACCCTACTGCACCAACACGAAAAGTCTATGTTTTACGCTCCACAACTGGAGAACCTGAATTTACCAGTTTTGGAGAATATCCAACAACAGAGTTTGCTGATACCCAGATCAAAGCTAACCTGTTGCCAGAATCTCTATTCTTGCATGGTGAATTTTTAATCTTAGGAACTCTAGGACTAGCTTATCCTGAAACAAGGGAAACAATTTATCAAGCGCTGGAATTAGCTGACCAATATCATCTGAAAATTATGGTAGATGTCAATTGGCGTCCTTCATTTTGGCCTAATCCCGATGAAGCTAAAGACATGATATACTCTTTACTGAAAAGAGTTGATTTTGTCAAGCTTTCTCTAGAGGAAGCTGAATGGCTATTTGAATCTAATAATCCTGGTGCGATTACTTATAGACTAGATTCGGTAGAAGGGACATTAGTCACATCTGGTAGTCAAGGTTGTGCTTATTATTTGTCAGAAAATGAAGGACAAGTACCTGCTTTTTCCTTGGATGTGGTAGATACTACTGGTGCAGGAGATAGCTTTGTTGCAGGTTTTGTAAATCAACTTCAGCAATATGGTATTCGCCGTTTACAGCAACCGGAAGTAGCACAGCAAATTGTTACTTATGCTAGTGCAGTGGGAGCTTTAAGTGCTACTCAAGTAGGAGCAATGACTGCTCAACCTACTGCGGATCAAGTAGTAAGTTTTTTAAATAGCTATTTACCAAAAAATTTGGTTTAAAGTCTCATGCTTATAGATTTACTTCATCTTAACTGCGGGATAATAGCTGTCACATTAGTTAGGTTTTAAATCCTCTAAAGTTACATTTTATTATGTTTGTGACAATAATTATGGACATAAATAGGATTTGCGGAAAAAGTCTTTTTTTGAAGGAGTAGGGGAGTGGGGGAGTAGGGGAATAATTTTTTTACCCAACTATGCACCAGAAATTGGCTCCTTTTTGAGCATTAAGAGCTGAAAACCAAGGTATTTCAAACCTAAAAAGGCACTTACCTTTATCTGTCAATAATTTTATATTTAATCAGCAAGCCCTAAATAAGAGTTGGGAATAGCGATCGCTTTTGGTTAAGAAATTTTTCAAATCAGTATAATGCAGAATATATAAAAGTTCAGTGAGACTATGATTCTCTCTGGACTTTTTGTTTAAATAGGGTTTGCGGAAAAAGTCTCATGGGTGAGGGTAGGAGTCAGGAGTTAGGGAAGTTATAGAAGCCATGTGGTATCTCCGCAAATGTGAGAGTTTTTGCCAAAGGAGTCAGGAGTCAGAATATTGAGAAATAAAATTAGGGGAAAAAAGTAGAATAAGCAGCGTCCATCTCTCAACACTCGTAATCATAGCTCCCAAATGGGTTCTATAGAGGAGGTAGTAGGAAGAATAGTTCCTTAATTTGTCTGCCCTAGTTAGGATTAAAGGCTAACTTTTTGAACCTTTTAGAGTTAAAACCTTGACTTTTTCCATAGCTCAAAAGGTACTTACCTTTACCTGTCAATGCTTTTAGATTTAATCAGCAAGCCCTAAATATTCTTCTTGAAAGGAGAATTATCTGAAGAATAGACTCATATTTATACTCTATAGCACTACGTTAATTGGTTAGGACATTTCTAAATCCTAGAACCCTTTAAAAGTCTGATACTCTCTATTCCCTATTCCCTATTCCCTAGCGCGTAGCGCTATAAAAGTCAAAAATAATAATAAATTAAATACTATAGCACTACAGATTAAGGTTAGGAGATTTCTAAATCATGGAACCGTTTAACAGTCTGCTATTCCATGTTCCCTATTGCCTATTAGCACTACATAACCTAGTTTTGATGTTCGGAGTATGTCAAAATTTATGCAAGTTAATTCAAGTTAACAATTTAATTAGAGTATAAAAATTATGGGACTTTTCGATCAAATTGTTGGTGCTATTAGTAACCCCAATCAAGAAGCTAGTAGCAGTCAGTTAGGTAATATTCTTGGTACAGTTCAGCAGATAAGCGGTAGTCTAGGGGGAGACATGGGTAGTACCCAAACTGCTATGTCAATTTTAGGTGGTTATGTACGTTCCTCTTTACAGGAAAAACGAGAAGAGTCAGGTGCGACAGGAGTTCAAGATATTATTAATCAATTTGCAGGGACAAGTCCTAACCTTCAAGCAGTTCAAGCCTTATTTTCTGTTTCTCAAATTGATGATATTGTTCAGACTATTTCTCAAAGCACTGGTTTTGATGTTTCACAAATACAGAGTTTATTACCGACTTTAGTACCACTAATTCTCAATTTCTTAAAAACTGGCAATAATACTGAAAATCCCGATCAAGTATCTAATAATGTTTTAAATAGCTTCTTGGATGCTGATGGAGATGGAGATGTGGATATTGCTGATGCGATGGGAATGGCAAGTCGTTTTCTTGGTGGTTAAATCGTTCGATTTGTTCATAATATTTAGTAGTTAATATTAGTAGGGGTTTGGTCTCCAAACCCTTTCAAAAATCAACATCTCTATCATCAATTTCGGCATTGCATATTGACGGGATGAATTATAGTTTTGGAGAAAAAAAGTAAAGGAACTAAAAGATGGGATTTATCTTTTCCTCAAATATTCATTACTTGATTCATCAACACCTCAATTTTTACTAATTTCTATTACTAATATTTACAAAGTTTCCACTTAATAAAAGAAGTTGAGTGTGATTTTTGATGTTAAGTAGTCGTGCAAAATTATTTGTATACAATTTCGTCTCTAAGTCTGACATAGTGAGAAGTTAATGCAAAATTAATTTTGCTCAAGCACTTAATTATCAAATTATCTATTTCAATTACTTTCCAAATCTAATTCTGGCTAGGATTTTGTTTCCAAACCCCTACAATAAAATATTACAATCTATTCTAGGATTTCCAAATAAAAAGCTGAACCCTAATAACTGAATACTTAGCAATAATTCACAAATTTTGAATTATATAATTAATAATATATTCGATAGATTTTCCAGCATCTACTATTATTGCTCTTTCTGGTTCCTCAAGAGCATCAAATTGACTTTGGAGCATCTCAAGTTTCATAAAGTGATTCTTTCTTGACGTTAGTCGTTGGGCAAATAAATTAAAAGAACCTTTTAAGTAAACTATTTTGATATTTTTTGTGTCTTGAATGAGCAAATGTCGATAATGTTCTTTCAGAGCGGAACAAGCCAATACGACATTTTTATTATCTCCTAACCATTCATCAATTGCATTTCGTATTTTTGCTAACCAAGGAATTCTGTCAGCATCATTTAAAGGAATTCCATTGCTCATTTTTTTGATATTAACTTGGGGATGAAAAGAGTCTGCATCAAAAAAATACCAGTCTAGAGATTTTGCTAGTAATTCTCCAATAGTAGATTTACCAGAACCAGAAACTCCCATTATAATTATAATCATTAGACATCTTCAGAAAAGAGGGAACAAGGAACAGGGAACAGGGAAAAATAATTGATAATTTTTGGATCAGAATTAATCTTATTTTTAATTTTTGGAGATGTTTATTATAAAACCTCTTGCAAAAGTTTTAATTAAATTAATTTAAGATATGAAATTTAATTTAAGATATGAAATAAACAATTTCATCTTCCTACTTCCTACTCCCTACTACCTATTCCCTGACTTCTGCAAGAAGTCTATAGTAAATGTTAATTCTCAAGATTTCTGAAGTATTAAAATGGCAATAGAGATAGAACGGAAGTTTTTGGTTAGAGGTAATGGATGGCGAAATCAAGCTGTTGGACAAGTGTATCGTCAAGGTTATATGTCTACGGAAGATGGTATAACATTAAGGGCGAGAGTGGTAGGTGATAAAGGTTATTTAACTATTAAAGGACCTAGTGTTGGTAATTCTAGATCGGAATATGAGTATGAAATTCCGATTGAGGATGCTCAAGAGATGCTAAATAATTTGTGTAGTTTTCCTTTAATTGAAAAGGTTAGATATAAGGTTTATCATCGTGATTTTGTTTGGGAAGTTGATGAGTTTGCTGGAGATAATCAAGGTTTGATTATGGCGGAAGTAGAACTTAATGATGAAAATCAAACTGTTGAATTACCTGATTGGATAGGAGAAGAAGTATCTGATGATAAGAGATATTCTAATTCTAATTTATCGAAAAATCCTTGGAAAAATTGGTCTTC
>JBFRWR010000147.1:0-17204 GCA_051439685.1 Trichodesmium sp. | reverse complement strand
CTAAGCGGCTCTATAAAATTAGCTGGAGAGATCGGGGGACGGGGATATGGGGATATGGGGATATGGGGAGATTGGGGCTATTTTTATACTTTTTTCCCTATTCTATTTCACCGAAATTCTGACTCCTGACTCCTGATTCCGCGCCTCCTGTCTCCTGTCTCCTGTCTCCTAATCCTCACTTTTGCAAAGATACTGTTAGGGGTTCTATATAGCAATCCTAAAATGGTTGGTAATATTTTACCGTAGGGGTTTGGTCTCCAAACCCCCCCATTTTTATCTATGTCAATTATCCAGAGTTTTATAGCGCTACGCGAAGCGTGGATAGGGAATAGGGAATAGTAGACTAATAAAGGGTTTTTCGTATAGGGAAAAGCTCCGCTTTTTATGTTGCGCAGCAAAACAGGATGCGCGAAATGTCAAACACCTTAATGCGTAGCACTATAATATTACCTCTCTCGCAAATAACGCTGATAACTAAACCGGATTTATTATATAGCAATCCTAAAATGGTTGGTAATATTATATCGTAGGGGGTTAGTCTCCAAACCCCTAAAAACCCTAAATTTTGAACATAAATTTATTGATTATATTATTTAGAAACTAACAGATTTTAGATGACTTTAGCCAGGAAAATAGTCAAACTCGGTCTTTATTCTTAGGTACAACAAATCTCATTCCCCCTTTAACTCCTAACTCATTTTTTTCATATCTAGGAATAACATGAATATTGCAGTGCATCATTTTTTGTCCGCCAGCGCGATTAACATTTATTCCTACATTAAATCCATCAGGATGATACTTTTGCTGTAAAATTTTTTGTACCCGATCTACCATTAACCAACATTCTAACTGTTCATCTAAAGGTAACTCAAAATAATTTGCTAGATGACGCTTCGGAATAATTAATGTATGACCTTTTGTCAGTGGATAACCATCAAGTATTGCATAAGCTTTTGTTGATTCTGTAATTAACTGTAAATTTTTTCGAGGGTTGCAAAATAAACATTTAAGCTCTGAATTTTTTTGCTGATTATAGTGAGTATATTCATAAATTTCGCATAAATCATCTGTGTGGATAGACTTGAAAGGTAGATTAACTAAACATTGATAAGTTTGTTTTTTATGAATAAAATGTTCTCGAAAACCCTCCCTTCGCAAGCCTCTTCTCACAGCATAATAAGCCTTGCCCCCTGATTTTAATAACTCAGAAACTTGCATTAAAACTTCTGTTTGTACTTGCTCAAATAAAACATTTAAGACATAAAAACAGACAATAGTATCAAACTTACCGTGGGGATATTCCGGGAAATAATAAGGGTCATACCCTGTTACATCAAAACCTTTTTGTTTGAGTAATTTCACATCATTACCAAACCCACAGCCAAAGTCAAGAATTTTCCCTACTAATAAATTTTGCTCTAGCATTAGTTGAGCTGGAAATGAAATAAATTTACGGTCTTTAGCAGTAAGATGGCTGTATTGATTTGATTGTTTATTGGTAAACAAGGATACTTTTGTGATTGAGTAATGCAGAATAATATAATTATAGGATGACTTAGATCAAATTCATATTTCCTAGATATCCTAAAAAGATGTTTTAGGTTTTTAGGGCTGAATAAAAAAATCAAAGCATAAAGTAATTATCAAGTAAAACATATAGCAATATGATTTACAGCAGATTCTAGGTATTTGAGGTACAAATATTAAATATAGAACCTTTGTAGTACAGGCATCTTGCCTCTCATTTCAGTTATCAGTTATCAGTTAAAAGCTGACCTCACTCAGACGAAATCTGCTTTCATTAATTGATAATTACCTCTGGTTAAAACCGTTACGGAATTGAATATCAGGAAATATTATTTCTTTTTTCCCCTTAAAAGGTGAGGCTTTAAACCAGAATTATTTAATAATTAATAATTCGGTAAGTTGTGAGATATTCGATAATTTTCTGGAACAGGGAATAGGGAACAGAAAAGAAGAAAAAAAATGAATATGATAACTGCTATATTCTCTAGTTTTAAACAACACTAGAATTATCACATCTAACTTCTGAATTCTCTATTTTTTTCTTTTCAGAAACAGTTGCCGAAAAAGCAGGTATAAAACATTCTATTTCAGCACAAAAAAGAAAAAATCATAATTACTCAATCCTCTTTTTTGATAATAAAAGTAATCCTCAATGATTTTAGAGAAAGGTTCTGCCTTAACCCCTAATGCTGTTTAGAGTGCTTCTCTATTTTCATTTCCGACTGCTTTAGCAGTAATTATTAATTATTAATTGTTGAAATTATCACAGATGATTTCTGATTTTGGTGCATCTTAATTTTGAATAAAGCCAAAAATTTATCGCTTTTAGGGAACAGGGAATAGAGAAGAAGGAATAGGAAAAAAGTATTTTTGCAAATATGAGATGCACCCTCTGATTTCTATAAATATTTTCAAGATTAAGCTGCTTAAATTAGTGAGTATACAGAAAATAATCTACTTGGTTATTTACCATTTATTAGTTCAACAGTTATCAAAAAAGAATATTTAGAGACTGTTTATCAACAAAAATTTAAGCTCTTATAGAGTGGGTGAAGCGGGCTATAGTACCGCTACGCGGAATTCAGAATTCAGAAGAAATCAGAAGTTTTGATGGGTAAGACTTTGAGCATTTTGTCACTGATAACATATTTCCGTCATCCTGCAATAGGACTCTAATTTTTCCTAATTTAATGTGCGCCGTAAACCACAAAATAGCAAAAATTTTCTCCTTAATATTTACTTGATAAATTCTTTATTATAGAAATAAATTTATACTTGAATGATTTTATTTCCACTCTTTATTTCCCTTTCACTTTATTTATTAATTTCCACGTTAAGCCAATGAATTATCAACAAAAAAGCTGGTTGTATATGGTATTCGACTTCAAAAGTTCAGTAATTTCTAATATTTGGATGAGAGTATTAGTAATTATGATATTTGCTCTAGGAGTTACTATAGCTCACGGTAAAAATTTGCCAATGAATCAGCCAATTTTAGGTAGTATCATTCCCGGCATTGTCCTGGGTTTATTGCTAGTTTTTAGAACAAATACTGCTTACGATCGCTATTGGGAAGGTCGAAAATTAACTGGGTTAATTGCTAAAAATTGCTCGATGATGGCAAAAAATATCATGGTTTTTGTTCCAGAAAATAATAGTCAAGATTATGAAAATAAAATCTCTCATATCAAACTTTTAATTGCTCTGTTTATTGCTATCAAACTTCAAATTAGACAGGAAAAACCTAATCAAGAGATGAAAAAATATCTCTCTGACATTCAGTTTCTAGAATTAACAGGAGCCAATAATCTACCTCTACAAATTACTAAATGGTTTGCCATATATTTTGATAAGCTGTTTCAAAAAAATGCGATTAGTGAGTTAACTTTAATAAATTGGAATAAACAGATAGAAGAAATTTATATTTATTTTGGCGGTTGTGAAAGAATTGCTACTACTCCTATTCCCAAAGCTTATTCAATTCACTTAAAACATTTATTATTAATCTATTGCTTTGCTATTCCGTTTCAATTTGTCGCTGAATTAAATTGGTGGACAATTCCTGTATCAGGTACTATTAGTTTTGCTCTTTTAGGAATTGAAGCTATAGGTTTAGAAATAGAGAATCCTTTTGGTTACGACCCTAATGATTTACCCTTAGATAATATTGGGCTAAAAATGACTGAAGATATTCAAGAATTAATTAACTCTAGTTCTTTCAATAACTCAGAATTATGCCAGGCTTTAGTTAGTTTTCAGGAAATAAATTAGACTATAAACATTCAGCTAGAAGCATTTAGCTTTCAGGTTTTCCTACAGCATTTTTGCACCTAATAACTGTATAGTAATTCCCATAATTGTGAGGGTGCATCTCAATAGGTGAATAAAACCAAAAATTTATCGCTTTTAGGGAACAGGGAACGCTTAACTGGGAACAAGGAACAGGAAAAAAGTATTTTTTGCAAATATGAGATGCACCCAATTGTGAATTACAAAACTATAGCTTTGAGAGAATAGAGAACAGATAATAGAAAGACAAAAAAATAACTTTACTTCACAAGCTTGAGAAACCCTATAATAATTTAGCAAGCTTAGGCGATCGCCTTTTTCTTAATAACTTTTAATTCTCCTTAGAGACTAACTCTTGCTGCAAAAATAATTAATGATTTAAGAACTCATAGCCGATAGCTGACCCCTCAATGCTCACATTAGACATCTGGTGGAAAATAAATAAACCTTTTGATTATATTAGCTAAACAAAGAAAAAGTCACCAGAAAAAATCTTTTTTCCTACCTTTTTCGGAAAAATATCTTACTTGTTCCCTGTTCCCTACCGCTACAAAAAATCTATATCTTTTTCACGCCTAGGTCTATTAGAAATTTTTCTAGGATGTAGGCAGTGGGAAATAAGAAATAAGGTTGAATTTTTAATTTTGGAAGAGGCGTAATAATTATAGTCATAATTTAGACAAAAGACTGTAACTATCAGTACAATAACTGCAATAAATAAACTTCAGATAAATCAGAAAATTTAGGATTTTTGGGTTGAGATTGTGAGGTAAAATATAGAAAAAAGTTTCCCTACTAATAATTTTTGATTAGACATAGGGGTAAATCGCAAAACTTATATTTAATCAGAGGTTAAAAAATGACTAGCATCGTCAAATCTCCCCTAAACAAAGAACAAACTACTACTTGGTTACGAGGACTAATGACCATTGCTTATGCAGATGGAGAATTAGATGCTACTGAGAAAGATTTATTTGACCACTTTAGTCACGAAGAGTTTGCTTCGACAATTGAAATTTCCGAACTACAACCTATTAGTCCAGATGATTTAGCCAAAGTCCTTGGGAATAATCCTAGCATGGCAGAAAATTTTATGAGAACTGCTGTGATGGTAGCCTTGGCAGATGGAATTTATTCTATAACTGAAGATGATATACTTCATAGATATTGTGACGCTCTAGGACTAAAAGTTAAAGCTTTAGATGCACTGAGAAAGAATCTCGAAAAAGCTAGAGAACAAGCACAAGAAGATGATTTAGAAAGTTGGCTGGAAGAAACCGAACATAATGGGACTTTCATTATTCCCCACGACCCCGAACACCATCAAACTGTACTTACTCCTATCAAAGACTGGCTAGATGGATGGGATATTCACGATCCAAAGGTAGCTCACATGGTATGTAAAATGATTCCTCCTCAATGTCCCTTCGAGCGAGACATTGTAATTTTTGGTAAAAAAGTAGCCCATATTCCAGCTATGTGCCAACTTAACCCACTGTACGATCAATTAGTTGGTATAAGATTCCGTGCTTTATCTTATTTAGCAGATGAATGTCAGGAAGATGTGTCTAAATATTGTTAGGGAATTATGCAATTTATTGACCAAGCAGAAATTCAAGTCGAAGGTGGTAAAGGTGGCGATGGCATGGTGGCCTTTCGTCGCGAAAAGTTTGTCCCCGCTGGAGGACCCGCTGGCGGTAATGGTGGCCGTGGAGGTTCTGTGATTTTGGTGGCCGTTTCTCATCTCCAGACTTTGTTGGATTTTAAGTTTCAACGTATTTTCAAGGCAGAAAATGGTAAACGGGGCGGTCCAAAAAATATGACTGGGGCAGCAGGAAGCGATCGCTTAATTGAAGTGCCTCCTGGTACCATGATTTATGATGCCGAAACTGAGGAAGTATTGGGAGATTTAGTTGAACCAGGGCAAACTTTTTGTGTTGCTCAAGGTGGTAAAGGTGGATTGGGAAATAAGCATTTTCTCAGTAATAGTAACCGCGCTCCTGAATATGCTTTACCTGGAGTAGAGGGTGAGGTGCGAATGTTGCGGTTGGAGTTGAAACTGCTAGCTGAAGTGGGAATTATTGGTTTGCCGAATGCGGGAAAGTCTACTTTAATTGCATCTCTGTCTGCTGCTCGTCCGAAAATTGCTGATTATCCTTTTACGACTTTGGTGCCAAATTTGGGAGTTGTGAGAAAACCTACGGGAGATGGTACTGTTTTTGCTGATATTCCTGGGTTAATAGAAGGTGCTTCTGCTGGTTTGGGTTTAGGACATGAATTTTTGAGGCATATTGAACGGACTAAGTTATTGTTGCATTTGGTTGATATTACAGATATTGATCCGGTGGAGAATTTTGAGACTATTCAAAATGAGTTAACAGCTTATGGGCGAAATTTGGAAGATAAGCAGCAAATTTTGGCTTTAAATAAGGTTGATGCGGTTGATGTGGAGAGTGCAGAAATACAAGAATTGGTGAGTAGGTTTAGGGAGATGAGTGGAGGAAAAGTTTTCCTTATTTCTGCTGTTGCGGGTATTGGTTTGGAGGAGTTGATGCAGGAAATTTGGCGGGTGTTGGAAATGGAGGAAGATGTTAATTTGGTGTAGTGGACTGACAGACCTTAAATGTTGGAATAGTAGGGGCGGGTTTTACTGTAAATTTTCATGCTTACCCTGAAATTAAGTAAACCCGCCCCCTCCGACGGTGGGTTATACCATTTGGGGGCGGGTTGATCTAACTCAATGTGAAAACTCGTTAACTTAATGGTGGAACCCGCCCCTACAGAGCCTGATTATCTAATGTCGTAGTGTAGGTTGGGTAGAACGATAGTGTTAGCGGAGCTTATCCGTTAGGATAAACCCAACCTACAAATTCTAATAACAATATTTTCCACTTTTGGGTTTTGCCTGATTTTTGCTGGTTCGCATTGCGCCTAAAAGAGTTGAGACAAATACACAACGTTTTGCTGTACCTCCACTGTGAGGAGATACAGTTATACGTCTAACACTATTAGGATGGCCTTTGTAATTGAATTTTATTCTCCAAATTTCAGTTGAGGAGTCTTGAAGCATAGTTGTTTCATTATCTATTTTGACAGATGATTCTAGGTTTTGCCAGTTAGCATTTTGAGCATTTAGACTTTCTGGATGTACTGCCCATTGAGCAATTTCGTCTTGTTGTCGGAAACTTGCTTGCCAAGTAATTTTATCCCGGATAGCATTACTGCGTGCAGTTTTCATCGCTTGATATATCCTGTCGTTGGAGGTACGGAGGCGTTGGATGTTGATGAAACCTAACCATCCAGGGGCGATGATCGCTGCCAGAATACCAATAATTAAAACCACAATTGTTAATTCTGTAAGACTATATCCTCTGTCTTTTTGCTTAAGTAATTTTTCTGATTGATTTTTCAGGAGACTTTTAATAATAGTTGATTTTACTGAATTATAGGTATTAGCATTCATTTTCACCCTGATATCCTATTCTTTAATATTTTTATCTCTACTTACCATTTTAGTAATTAATAATTGAATGTCAAATAAACTGAGATTTTTTGCATAAAAAAATTTGCCCTGTCATTAACCTAGAATGAATCAGTTTGACAGGGCAGTTATTTTGTGGTAGACATAGGCTAAAGTTAGATTATGGACAATCATCTCCTTGTGCTGTTCTCATACTACCTAAGATAGTTTCAACAATTACGCATCGTCTAAATCCACCATCTGCTGTAGAAACACTAACAGCAAAAGGTAGTTCTTGGCTTGGAGCGTCTATTTCCACTGCACCTAAGTAATCAAATTGAATTTGATCGTCTCCATCGTCTTGATAAGCTGTACAGTTATCATCAGTATCTCTAGTTTGACATTCTCTTACAACTAACTCAACCATTCCTGCTTTAATTTCACCATTTGCGTTTAAATTTTGTTCAATACCATTAATAGTTACTATTGGTGGATCTGCAGAAGGCGTTGAACTAGGATACTGAAATATAACAGGTACATCTTCCTTTTTCAACTTAGCTTGACTTTGTGCCTTGCGTAATGCTTGAAATACCCCATCATTAACTGTGCGGGTACGCTGGTTGCTGATAAAAGCATTCCAACCAGGAGCAGCGATCGCGCTCAATATTCCGATTATCAGCACAACTACCATTAATTCGATTAGTGTAAAACCTGCAGTAAATGCTTTTGGGTGAGTTCGTGGTAACATTTTCAATAAATTTAGATGTTTCATATCTTTATTTTTGTATAGGTGATTTTAATAGTTATTAGTTTTTGACATTTGTGGGCTGTTATTGTCCAAAGCCACTACGTCCTCCAACTTGGGCGGTTGCTTCGGGGCAATAAGTAGGAGAATTATCACAATCAGTATTTGTTTGAATGCGACGTAAACCATTGCCTTGAATTGTGATTTTGGCTAGTTCGTTATTAGTCACTGAGTCTAGGGTAAAGTCTTCTATGTAATTAACTAATACAATTCGATCATTAGTGTACTCTTCACCTTCAGCTTTAGTCCAGTTAGTTGGCTCGGTTTCATAGGAAGAGTATCCCAAATCTCGTTGAAATTTCTTTTTACCTGAGTCATCATTACACTCAGATGAGCGACCACTAGCACCACAAACATAGTTCCCCAGGGCATCTTTTACCCCATCTTGTATTTGAAATCTAGCAATACGCTTAGGACAAGTATCACCAGATGGCTGACACCATGTTTCGTTATCATCATCTATTAAATAATAAGCAACTAATGACTGGACAAAAGTATCATTACATTGTCTGTCTTCTTTTGGCTCGGTTGTATCCTCGCAAATACCACCCGACGGATCTAGGGCCTTATCTACAAATTCCCGCTTCCAGAATACAAGTATAGGGTTGTTGTCATCAGAAAAAGGCAATTCATCCTTAAATGTATCATAGCTAGGAATATCATTGGTTGTATCTCCAGCATAGGTTCGATCATAAATATAGAACGCCTGACTCATATCCTGAGCAATATAATCAACTGCTGCCTGTAACTCCTGTTCGCTATTGGTTTTTGCCTGTTCCCTCACATCTCGGTTGAGAATATCTACAACAAAAGCTAACATTGGTACAATAATTATCGTTGCAATAACTGTAGCAACTAACAGCTCTATCATGGTAAAACCACTGGTAGATTTAGACAAAGGCGATCGCCTTTTTAAGGATAGTTTTTTTATAAGGGAGTTTGGTAAAGTTTTCATTTTTTCTTGTTTCTATGTTTACTTTTCATTTAATAATTTCTGCTAGTCTTCTTCAAAGCGATCGCGATAATTTTGAAATGACTTTTCTGTTGGAGATATGTCTGTTTTTGTTTCAAACAATTGAAATTGATTAGGTAATGTTACAGAGGTTGAAAAAGTCGCTGCACTATAGACCCTTACCTGTAGGGGATAACCAAGTTTTGATCTAGTATCTGAATCTCCATTTTCAATTTGGTTCCTGTGATTCTGATTTGGAATACCTGACAAATCAATTCCTCCATAAACCATCATATCTGTTACACTATTAGGAGTACATTTGTCATCCCCGTCATTATCTACACAATAGAAATCTCCCAACGGAGTTATTGTTGAGCAGTATTGTAAAGTGCCATCATTATTAGTTGGGAAACATTCCTCTAAAGCACTAGCCGGAATTTCTTGGTCATCGGTGACTTCTGGTGCCGGTAGCCCACCGTTTGTTTCTCCTAGTCGGACTGCATCAATATAACTCCTAGCTGCTTGTGCTGCTAGTTCCATTCGTCGCGCCTGCACCCGCATCCCTACTGATAAGGCAATAACAGGTGCAACAGCAGCCATGAGTGTAGCCACCATGATCATTGCTACTAAGCTCTCAATAATAGTGTAGCCTGCCTCTGGAGGTTGAGATCTGTTTAGTTTAGTTTTGAATTTAATCATCAGTTATTCTCCATTTATTAACTAGGTTTTTAATCATCATAATCAGAACAGTCAACACCTGAACGGCTAGTTACATCAGCACCACTGAGGTCTTCAGCACACAACAAAGCAGTAATCCAAGGATCATCGCGACCAACTTCTCGATAATATTCGTCAGGTTTATTATCTGAAGAAGGCAGAGAGAATTTCTGGGCAAACAAGTCAGGAGATTGAGAAAGTAAGCCAACATCAAAACCCCATTGACGATTTGGCGGTGCTTGGAAACCTAAAATACCAGCAGCAGCTCCACTATTATATTTTTGTGGGTATCGGAATAGATCGGAGGTTGCATTAGCGTCTACATCTGCACGTATTAACTGCTGTTGTCCGCCAGTAGCATATTTACTGCGACCTAGTTGAATAAAGGCTCCTGATATATTTACTGTCCTCTGATCATTGCCTCCTCTTCTCCAACTTTCTTGGAAACGGACAAAGTTTTGCAGACCACCATTACCTTGACCAGGACGGGAGGGAGTATCGGCTGCTGCTGCCACCAAGTTAAATGTAGTATCGGTTGCCCGTACCATCCAGGCACTATCTTGAATAGCCCTGCCATCTCTCTGAGCTATATCTTCATCCCCAATTTCCTCAGCATCAGGCTCGTGTATTTGCAATACTGGTACTAGGCCAGGCTGTTCCTGAAAGGTCGTATCGTTGTAGGTTTGGTAAAACAAAGGATTAGCAGTGTAAGTTGCGTTAGCTATATTAGATGGAGCGGTGATGTCACTGGTAGTCCTGAACCAGAGAACATTATCTTGGAGACGAGGTACAACTGCAGGGTCAGTGTATGGATAAGTTTGAATATTGCCACTATCGTCTACACCAATCGGAACTGGTCTGCCACCATCCGGGTCTAATGGACCTCCATTTCTTAGAAAAGCTACTCTTCGGGGAAAACGTTGTACTACATCAGGAGTTTGAGCAGTTGAACCAGATGCTAAAGTGTTGACGGGAATTGCTGGATCTGGTGGATCGCCAGTAGAAAATATCTCTTCAATTGTTCTTGTTGTATCTATAAGCTCGAAATCTCCATCGTTATCTGTATCTGCTATTCCTCCTACAACCCAATCAGCAGCTTCACAAGCATAAACAGGCAACTTAAAACACACCTCCATCACATACTCTGGGAATTTATTAACACGCCGTTGTACTGGAGTCACAAAATTATTGAAGTAGGAGCTATAAACAATATCAGCTTGGTGAGTTGTGTAATCATTATCACTGTGGTCTTGACCATCAAAATCTGCCCCACTACTTAAACCATTGGTGGCATAGTTATTAGCAAAGAAGCCATTCTGTAGTCGTGAAGTTCTGTCTCCATCAGTTGCTATCAAAGCAGGATTACCTGCTCCATTATATATCAAGTTACCTGCATTATTTCTCAGGTCGAAATCTCCCTCATTCCGGAAACCAGGACGCCATTGATCGGAAAGCAAGCTCAGAGCATCTGCCAGAATATTCACTGGTCGCCAATTATCTCCAGCAGTACAAGCAGTCAACCTGGGGTCGCCAGCACGACAAGCAAAATTAGTATCTAAAGTATCGCGACCATAAAATTGTGTCCAGTTAATCTCGCCATTATTATCTACTAAATCTTGTGTAAACTCTTCAATTCTATTATCTGAGGCGTTTTGATGCAGGTTAAAGTCTCCCTGGATATAAACTGGCAAGTTGGAAACTAAAGTCAATCCTTTTTCTTTAGTTACCTCTTCAATAGTCATAGTAGTAGTAGGTTCTGGCCTATCTAATCTTTGACCATTAATCAACATAATGGCATTTGGACGACGAGTAGGGTCTAATTTGTAGTCGAATGGACTATCTCCTAAGTCATCGTTGCTGGTACTATTAGGGTCACTGCGATCGGGCAGAGCATCATCACGACTTGCGTAAATAATACCGCTTAGAGGTAGTAGGTACTCATTACCATTTCTGTCTGGTCCTACTGAATTCTGAGGTATAGTTCTTCCTCGTAATACATCTAAATCTAACTGAGTAGCTCGAATCTCTAGCGGTTGACGCTCTTCTAGAGATAAGTTGTTAGTTGTAGTCAAATCAGCAATATCTACATCTACATCCCCATCTAAGTCGAAAATAGTAAAAGTTTCATCAATATCAACTGTGGCAGGATTGTCTGGATCGCTAGCCTGAATTTGTCTAGCATCCAAAAAGGATACCTCTTTAATTGCACCGTTAGTAATTAGGGACTCATCTTCAGTCAGACTCTCATCAAGAATACCCAAGGCACACATTGTAGTATCAACTGCAGCCTGTTCTGATAGACTTCGGTCTGCATCACTTTTTTGCAGCGCATCCCTGAGTTTTTCATTAACGAAACGACCATTAGGAAAGACCATATTTGCCTGATCTTCCAGAGCAGTGCCACCTGTAAATAAACCACCTGTTAGTGTTAATTGACCTGGCCTTTCCTCTGGAGGACCGTATACAATACCGTTGTTTGAGTTGCCATCGTTAGTGCCATCACCAATTGGGTATCTTGGGGATGCCGTGCCACTTACATCATCCAGGTCACTTAAATTTCTAGCAGTCGTACTTGTTGAAGGATCGTAATAACTACTAATACAGGCTATAGGTTTTTGAGTCGAGTCGTCAGTGTCGTTAATAAAGTCTTGTGCATAATGATAAACAGCAGTTGCCCGCATTCTTAAATCGCCTTTGGCGTATTGGGGTGTGTTAGGGTCTATTTCTGTAGTTCCTGCGGGCAGAGGATCGGGCAACGTAACCCAGAAGGGAGCAGCAGCAGCAGGGTCGTTATTATAAACCATTGAGCTAGGTGCTGGCGACATGGGCATAGTATCAGGCCAAACTACAGTAAAGCCATCTGGATTATCTGGTGGTGGTGGTAAGAAAGAATTTGTCCGCTCATAAACTCCTGCGCCAGTAATAACTCGCAAACCACCAATACCATCAAGAGCAGCTTCCGGTGCAGTTGCAGCAGCATCTTCCCAGAAACCATCACGATCTGTAGAACCAACATCAGCAATAGTCTCTACCCGAGGTTGACGAGTGCGTAGTTTACCACTGTTTTGTCCTGCTGCATCTAACCATTGAGTAGTGCCATCAACTTGCTGTTCAAAACCACTTAAGCTCTTATCATTCCATGCTTTTTGTGGTAAATTGTTTCCTACTAATACGCGATCGCCTACAAAGTTTTGTACGCCATTATTTGCTTCTACAATATCAGGTTCGGTAGCTATAAGTTCTCCCAGATCAAGAGTTAGACCAGTCGTACTCCCACTTGCAACTTTAATATCACCACCTGTAGGTAATACCCAGCTATCTATAGAAGGTCGCAAATCATTTCCAGTACCAGTTATTACTGTACCAGGTTTAGTTTCTAATACTTCTGCACCCACCTCAGCAAAAGGTACTTTTCTTACAAGCTTTTTAAAATAAGTTTCTAAGGCATTTTTTCTTGCTTGTTCTGGGTTTGTAGAATTTTCTACTTTTGTTTGTACTTCTCTAGGATCTTCTGCAACAATATGATCGGTACTAGCTCCCGAATATGCAGCTATTTGAGCATCTGCTAACCAATCAATGCGTCTTTGAGTGGCCTGACTATTATATGCTGCTTCTCTTGCTTGATTGCTTACAGATTGATGTTGGTTATTTATTTCGGCATCATTATCATTATCTTCTATCCCACCACCTTGTTGTAAGTGAACACTAACATCTGTGGAGACATTATCCCGTGCCATTAAACCGTTAACAACGTTACCTCCCACAATAATCTTGCTATTTTCCTCATCATCGTAAAAGCAAGAATCTGGGCTGCTCACAAGATACAAATCTATATCATTGTTATTTGATGATGAGATTATGAGATTGCTGTTAGCTTGAATACGACCGTTGAGACTAAAATCAGGACCAGGTGCAATTTCTAGGTCATCTTCATATACAACTGCGTTATTAGTTAGTGGAACTCTACTCCAATCTTGCTGATATTCTATAGCTGAGTAACCTGTAGTTCCTTTAAAAGTTTCAAAAGTAAAATTATTACCAGTATCGTTGTTATAACTCCCTACTTCCGAAAAGTCAGTTATGGGAACTGTCGCCGTATAAGTAAAGAAACTTTTCCTGAGCTGTGAACCAGACTTATACCAACCAGAATTACCGACTAAGATAGAGCTAGTACCAGCGATAGCTTGACACTGTGCACTTTGTCCTGCTGATCCTGATTCCATAGGTGGTGTTCTTGCATCTAGGGGAGTTCTCGCCCATGCAAAGTTACCATCATCAGTGCGTTGGGGAGTCCGGAAAAAGATACCATAGAGAGTAAAGCTATCGTAACTTCCGTCGTTATCAGTATCTACCGGAAACCTCCAAGCTGTTTCGGTTATTTCATTATCTTCTATGGTATTTATATCGCCGTCTTTTCCTTCTGCTTCGATGGAATTTCCGTCAATCTTATAACCTACCAGGAGTCTTTGCTCATCACCGAAAGTATACTTATCTCCCCCTACAGTTGTTGTAAGTTCCAAATACAAAGCATCATCCGTCGGAGTATCAGTAGTCGGCGGATTAGTAACCAACAATTCTTCTAATTTTGCCTTTGCCCGATCCAGTGCTGGTGCTGCAGCACTAAGCAATGCCTGATTAACCCTGACATTTCTGGCATCCTCAACACGGTTAAAAGACCTCAAACTAATAGCTACGGTCAGTAGAATTACTACCAACATTACCATTGTCACAGTTGGCAGCACAAAACCCGCTCCAGACAGACCGGGGCGACGCTTATGGCTCATCATCCTTGGCAATAGTCTTCTCAGTAATCTCTCGGTGATGAGTTTGATTTTTCTATTCATTTGTCTTAATATATAAATTATTTTAGTAATACTGTATTTTCTCATAAATG
Source organism: Trichodesmium sp. (assembly GCA_051439685.1). Taxonomy (GTDB): domain Bacteria; phylum Cyanobacteriota; class Cyanobacteriia; order Cyanobacteriales; family Microcoleaceae; genus Trichodesmium. The sequence goes on along the minus strand of JBFRWR010000147.1, from coordinate 2,560 downwards.
CCTCCCTAAGTTGGGACTGACAGTCCTTAGTATCTTGGTATTTTTCCCAGAATATTATATGTTTATTAACTATAGTTCCCTAATTTTTGGCTAGGGATAACAGGGACATTTCATTTTTTTGAGAGACCTCATATTTAAGTAGGAATTAGAATGGCCAGTTCCTTGTATTAATCCTTGTTTTTGAGATATGCTTTACCCACATATTTCTTAACATCAAACTTGACAAAATTGACAAGTTATGGGTTAGTCTTAGTTCGGCTTTTTCGGGAGAAAAATGTATGAAAAAACACATTTTTTAGCAATCGCTTCAGTAGTTTTACTTGGCTACTATGATGTTTTCTCCTTTCTCCCCAGCTCCCTTCTCCCCCTATCCCCAGTTGATTATTTCCTAGAAAGTTGCACATCGCGTATCTTTAATATGAGGGTTTGCTGAAAAAAATCAGAGTGTTGGAAGGATGGGGAGTGTGGGGAGGGAGAGAAGACAGAGAACATCAGAGAAATAATTGTTCCTCGATTTTTCTACCCTTGGTCTGCCTAAAATCCTGACTTTTTGGTAGTTTTAGCAGGAATTGTTGCACTTTTTCAAACTGGAAAAAGGCTATAACCTTTATAGATAAAGACTTTTATATTTAATCATCCAGCCCTAATCATCCAGCCCTAATTATCAATTATCAATTATAGTCATTCTGAATAAGACTGGGACGAGTGTTTCTTTATCTAGAAAGGGTTTCAGCCAAAAAAGTGTTTCATCCTTATTTGAAATGACTATATCAATTATTTCGTGGGTTCATAACCAAGCTTTAGTAAAGTCTCTTCAGCAATGCTCTTAGTAATCTGTTTTTGCAACCAATTAAGTTCTGTTTTCCACCGATAAACAGAGGCAGTATCAATTGAATTACGATTAAAAAAGGTTTGCATTCCTGCTCCTTTCATGGTAACAATATCATGGTATACTTGATAAGGATCCAATACTTGATCGCTCCATGCAACCTCCAGATATTCAAATAACTTACTCATTTCTACCTGTGGTGAAGCCACTAAATCTTCATAGCGAATACTGATATAATTCACGCCAACTTGTTCAGCATCTTGCCAAAATTTTTGATTCCAATCAACCCATCTTTTCAGAGCATTTTTATAATTATTTTTAACTTTTTTATCATAAAAAGGAATAGTTTTCCACTTACCAATAGTTGACAAAGCTACATCCCGACCATCCCTATATATATGCACAAATTTAGCATGGGGAAAAAGCCGATACAAAAAAGGTAAAGCAATAATATTTTTGGGAGTTTTTTCAGCCCACTGAGTTTTTCCATAACTCCGAGCAGAACTGCTCATAATTTCATCAATAAAGTTTGCCATAAGTCGATAGATTAAATCTTCTTCAACTCCCTGAAAAGCTTTTACAGGCCCCCACTTATTTCTAGTTAAAAATAAGGTCAACGATCGTAAACTTGGAGCTGAATCTAATAGTTGATTAGTAATCCAAGGAGCTTCCGGCCCACACATTAATGTTGGGTGGGAATCGATCATCATCCTAAGTAGTGTAGTTCCCGATCTACCGACTCCCAAAATAAAAATGGGAGGAAGCTGCAATATAGGTTTAGGAGAAGTCATCGCCACTTGATTTGAGGTTCCCATAACTTAACAAAGTTTTTATTTATTATTTTTATTGATGATTTAGTTAGGACTTGCTGATTAAATCTCAAAGTCTTTACAGGTCTAGCAATGTGCGGTGGCATATTTACACATTATTTTTTGTACACCTTTTCGCTTCATGCACTTTGAGCTGGGCCTTGTAAGTATCTGAATGCTCATTGCTATAAAGGTAATTGCTTTTTGAGATAGTGAGAAAGTACCAGCTTTTTCAACCAAAAAGCTCAAAAAGTCAGTCTTTTAGGGTAACTATGGGAAAAAAATTAAGGGGGTATTTTGAATTACCACCTCCTCTATAACTCCCATTTATCTTCACTCTTAACTACTGCCTACTCCCTACCCCAACAAAAAGACTTTATTCAGCAAACTCTAGTTTTTTAATTCCCGGTTTATTATAACATTGACCTTTCTTGTAATTATTACTTATAACTAGGTTTAAAATCATTCTTAATGATTAATATAAATTTGCAATGAGACAAAAATTTGAAATATTTGACAATCATTTCTCACAATAACCTAATTTTTCTAGTAGTTCACCAGCTTCTATGTATATTTGCTGAAGTTGCTCTTCTGACAATTCCCTTTTCCAATTACCAACAGAATCAGTTCTAGCTTTACTAATAGCTTGATGAAATAAATTACGAGATTGAGAATCAGAAATATCTAAGTAATTTAACAAGCGATCGCCTTCTTCTATAGGATTATTAACTAAAGATTCATATCTTAGTTCGTGATATTTTGCCTGGTCAAAATTAGAGAAAGTACCCAAAGCAGTTTCTGTATGGCGACGCCAAGCCCAAATACAACGGTGAATATCTGTAGTATCTCGAAATTCTTGACTTCTATCTACCTCTACCCAAAAACGAGGATATGGGCCATGACGATAACCTCCTGGTTCTCG
>JBFRWR010000146.1:0-2954 GCA_051439685.1 Trichodesmium sp. | reverse complement strand
AAGTTGAGATTCACGGTCCTTGTCGAATTGTTTATCGACCAGAAAAGCCTCATAGTTGTGGAGCTACTGTTTGGATAGAGACTTTGGCAACGGCAACAGTGTTTAATTTTGATGGTACAGTGGAGCGCGTTGACAGTAGATGGGTTTGGGAAGAAGAGGAAATGTGGAAAATTAATAAGAAAACTATTGAGGAATTAATTAGGATTAGTTAATTATTGCTCTGCTGATTAAATATAAAAGCATTGATAGAGAAATAAGGTGCCTTTTTAGGTTTTGAAAAAGTACCTAGTTTTTAGCTGTTCATTCTCAAAAAATTAGCATTTATGGCGCATAGTTGGGCAAAAAAATTACTCCCCTACTCCTTAAAACAGACTTTTTCACCAAAGCCGAATTATAGTTGTTTCATTTGAGATTGAGACAAGTGTTTCTTCCTATGAAAGGATTTTAGTTGTCGCGATCGCCATTTTCCAAAATAGGTTTTAATTGTTCAGAAATAGGCTTTTTTTGAATCATAATATAACCTTCCTATCAATTTTTTATTTTATAGATTTAAAGCTATTATCCACAACATAAAAATACTCAATTTTCAATTTAATTTATATCATTTATTTGGCAAACTGAACAATAGGATAGTGAGTTAAACTGCTTTTACTTAATTCTGTAATTCCAAGCTTTAATAGCTAAATCAATATACCAACCCAAATGTGTAGGAGTTTGTGTTTTATATGACTCCCACCAAGCTCTATCTTCATCAGTAATATTTTCTGGTGTCAGACCTTTTAAAACATACATTAGTAACCAGAATGTCGGATTATTTTGATATGAATTAACAATTTGCTTTAATACTTTTGCAGACTTTTTATTAGATGTTTGGGCGACTCTTTTCCACTCCTCTAATTTAGCTAAGTCTTGAGTGTAACGAAAAGTCACGTTAGCTAAATATAAATTTGCTCTACTCCATTTTAATGTACCATCTCTATTATAAGCAGCTACTTCTGAATTAATATTGGGTGTATTTTTGCTATTCAAAGTGTCTTTAGTTGATACTAACCACTCAACAACAGAATCATTAGATAAAGGATTACTAGAATTTTTTCAAATAAATCCAAATCTTGCTACTGGTCTCTCTGACTTTGTGTCTACAGATGTCGGTAACCACAAAAATAAACATACATCTTTTCCAGAAGTATTAGTAATTTCTGCCAACTTTTTATGATTTTTTCCTTCACCTGTTCCGTACAATACTTTTCTATAGCTCGTGCTAACCATCTCTTTAATTTTTGGTTGACCAATTAATTTATTTCGTAAAGCTTGAAAATCTTTCTCGTATTTTTTATCTAGTCTCAAATAAAATTCAAAAGCAAAGCTAGTTAAACTTTTACTATAAGATTCAGAGTTTAAAATTTTTCCTGGTAAACCAAATATAGGATAAGGAATATCATAAGTTTTTCCTGAAAGATTAAATTGAGCAATCTCTTGATTCTCTTCAATATCAATCCTAAACTGCCACAAACAAAAATTATTCTCAAATTTAGAAGCTTCCTTATCTGTATAATTATCCTCATGGAAAATAGGAGCGATTGCTATTAATTTCACAGGTAATGAATAATCTATTTGTTCTGCAAAAGGTTTTTCTATCAGTAAAGCTTTCCTATACCTAGTAAGCTGAGAGATTAAACCCCTATCCTCTTCATTTTTTAACTCAATTATCACAGGTTGTTTGACTGATTGAATAGAGCATAGTAAATCACATCTTTGTGTATTAATAGTATGCTGACGCTTAATCAAAACTAAGCCTGGAAAAATCTGGTTAAAATTTTCTTCTATATAATTTTCCAAATCTTCTTCTGACTGAAATTTGATTTTGTCATTGACAAAGACTAAATTACGAGTATACTTTGCTACCTTATCATCTCGTTTTTTCTCAGCTTCGGTTAAATGCTTGGCTTTTAAATATGGCATAGACTTATTTATAAGAATCAGAATGCGTAAATTATACTTGTAATGTGACTTGCTATTTTTGAGATAAATTAATGAAGTTAATTAATTCGATAATTCCAAATTTTATATGAGTAGACTTTGCTACCTTATCAGCCCATTTTTTCTCAGCTTCCCTTAAATGTTTGGCTTTGACATATGGCATAGACTTATTTATAAGAATCAGAATGCGTAAATTATATTTGTAATGTTAACTGCTGTTTTTAGATAAATTAGCTAATTTACTTAATTCGATAACTGCAAGTTTTATAGGAGTTGACTTTGCTAGCTTCTCATACCGTTTTTTCTTAGCTTCAGTTAAATGTTTGGCTTTTAAATATGGCATAAACTTCTTTATAAAAATCAGAATATGTAAATTATATTTGTAATGTTACTTCCTGTTTTTGAGATAAATTAACGAAGTTACTTAATTCGAGAATTCCACGTTTTAATAGCTAAATCAATATACCAACCTAAATTTGTAGGAGTTTGTGTTTTATATGACTCCCACCAAGTTCTATCTTCATCAGTAATAGTTTCTGGTGTCACTCCTTTTAAAACATACATTAGTAACCAGAATGCCGGATTATTTTGGTATGAATTGACTATCTGCTTTAATCGTTTTGCATTTGCAGACTTTTTATTAGATGTTTGGAGTACTCTTATGCACTCCTCTAATCCAGCCAAGTCTTCATTGTAAGGGAAAGCCACTTTAGCTAAATATAAATTTGCTCTACTCCACTTTAATTTACCATCTCTGCCATAAGCAGCTACTGGGGAATTAATATCAGGTGTATTTTTATGATTCAAAGTGTCTTTAGTTGATACTAACCACTCAACAAGAGAATCATTAGACATCTCCAAAATAAAAATTAAGATAAAATTATGGTAGTCTAGTCTCTAAATATAGTCCCAATATGAATCAAGTCTTAGAATATCTTAATAATTATCCAGAACAGACAAAGAGAGTAATTGGT
>JBFRWR010000145.1:0-7113 GCA_051439685.1 Trichodesmium sp. | reverse complement strand
CAGTGGAAATGGCAATTAGTCAGAATTTTATATGAAAAGGGTTTCAGCAAATTCGATATTCTCAATCTGCTGAAATTTATTGATAAAATGATGACATTACCCCCAGCATTACAATCAAGTTTTCAAAATAAAGTCAATCAATATGAGGAGGAACAGAGAATGGAATTTTTAAGCACTATAGAAGAAATGGCCATAGAAAAAACAGCTAAAGAAACTTACCGAGAAAATATTCTTGATTTACTGGAAAAACGCTTTAATAGTTTGCCAGAAAGTCTGGTGAAAGCTGTTAATCAAATTGATGATTTGGCTTTGCTAAAACAGTTACACTTAGAAACAATTACTGTTAGTTCAGTTTCCGAGTTTGAAGACTTAATTAAAGATGACTCACTTCCGGAAAATTAGTATAATTCCTACTTGTCATTGGAAGGGGAGGAACGAAGTCAAAAGTCAGAAGTCAGAAGTCAGAAGTTGTTTTTGTAAAGGAGATTTACTGTTTTGTCAGACCCCCTTCCAATGACACTTTAATTACCACTTGTCATTGCGAGGGAAGGGTCATTTCAGTTATCAGTTATCAGTTATCAGTTATCAGTTAACAGTTAACAGTTAACAGTTATCAGTACCTCTGGCTAAACCCAGAGGCTTGAAATACTGAAGTTGATTTTCTCTTGGTCGATTAGATATGGCGAGGAGACCCGCTCTTGCAGAGCCGCTCCGCTAACGCCATCTCTCGACCGCTTTTTCATCCCCTTAAAAGGGGAGGCTTGAGACCTTCTTTTTTGGTTAATATTTAATATAACTTAGAACAAATTAATACCCCGAAGCAATCTTTTCTAACTCGAAATTATGAATGAGATTGCTTCGGGGGGTTTAATAGAAAAATGACGAATTAACTGTTTTGTCAGACCCCCTCACAATGACGCTGTTGTGTGAAAATATAAATTATTGTTGGGTGGCGCTGTAGCTTTTTATATTCCCTAGCAAAACCCAACCTACTAAACTAATAAACAATAATCACTATGAAAAACTATGACTAATATCCTACAACAAGCACTAACTAAACTCTCTGAACTACCAGAAACCCAACAAGAAGCTATAGCTTACCTTATCCTGGCAGAAATAGAAGACGAGAAACGCTGGACAGAAAATTTTGCCAATTCTCAAGACCAACTGGCTCAACTTGCCGACGAAGCGATCGCCGAGTTCAAACAAGGTAAAACTAAACCCTTAAACTTCTAATGAATTCTCAAACTACCTCTAAATTTTGGAAAGCATTTAATAAACTTCCTGAGTCTATCCAAGAAACTGCGAAGGAAACCTACCAACTCTGGCAAAAAGATCCATATAACCCCAGTTTACAATTTAAAAAAATTCATCCAGTTCAACCTATTTATTCTGTCAGAATAGGTTTAAGTTGGCGAGCAGTTGGTATTAAAGATAGTAATACAATAATCTGGTTTTGGATAGGCTCTCATTCAGATTATAATTAACTTATTTCTCAACTATAAACTTATGTCTAATCCAGACTCAGAAGCAGCGCTCGAAAAGGAAACTATCAAATATTTCCAACAACTCGGATATACCACCGCCAACTGTTACGACGAGTGGAAAACCGGAAACAGCACATTAGGGCGCGAAACAAAATCAGAAGTTATTCTCACCTCCCAACTTTACCCCGCCATCCAAAAACTCAACCCCCACTTACCACTAGAAGCAGTCAACCAAACCATAGAAATATTCAGTAGCGATCGCTCCCTCTCCACAGAAAACACCAACCGAGAAATTTACAACCTCCTAAAAAACGGACTAAATATTACCTACCGCAACGATAACCAAGAAGACATCCCCCAAACTATCCAACTCATCGACTGGCGCACCCCCAACAATAACAATTTTTTCTTAGCTTCCCAATTTTGGATAACCGGAGAAACCTACCGCAAACGTGCCGATCTTATCTCTTTTATCAACGGCATCCCCTTAATATTTATCGAACTCAAGGCACACACCGAACCTGTAGAAAAAGCTTTCAACGATAATTTCACAGACTACAAAACCACTATTCCCCAACTATTCCAATACAACGGTTTAGTTATTCTCTCCAACGGTAGTCAAGCAAAACTCGGCAGTATTACCTCCAAGTGGGAATATTTCAGCGACTGGAAACAAATTAACAGCGAGGGAGAAACAGGTATTATTGCTCTGGAAACCCTCATTCGTGGCACCTGTGACAAAAGCAAACTCCTAGATATAGTTGAAAATTTCACTCTATTTGTGGAAGAAAAAGGAAAGCTGGCAAAAATTATCGCTAGAAACCATCAATATCTAGGAGTAAACAACGCCGTCGCTTCCGTAGAAAAAATTCCGGAAAACCAAGGAAAACTCGGCGTGTTTTGGCATACCCAAGGCAGCGGAAAAAGTTACTCCATGCAATTTTTCGCCCAAAAAGTACACCGGATACTCCACGGCAACTGGACGTTTGTAGTTATTACTGACAGGGAAGACCTAGACAAGCAAATTTATCAAAACTTTGCCAAAACTGGAGCCGTCACAGAAGCAGAAGAAAACGTCCGCGCCACCAGTGGGCGACATCTCAAACAATTATTAACAGAAGATCACCGCTACATTTTTACACTTATTCAAAAATTCCGCACTGCTCCAGGAGAGACCTACCCGAAACTTTCAGACCGCAACAATATTATTGTTATGGCAGATGAAGCACACCGGAGTCAATATGATATTTATGCCCGGAATATGCGGTCAGCTTTACCAAATGCTGCTTTTATTGGTTTTACTGGCACCCCTCTAATCGCTGGAGAGGAGGAAGCAACCAGGCGAGAGTTTGGAGAATATGTCAGTATTTATAATTTCCGTCAGTCTATTGAGGATGGGGCAACCGTACCTTTATATTATGAAAACCGGGTGCCAGAGTTACAACTGACTAACGAACAATTAAATGATGACATTACGAACGCCATCGAAAAGGCAGATGTAGATGAAGAAGTGGAGGTAAGACTTGCTCAAGAGTTTTCCCGTCAGTATGAAATTATTGTCAGGGATAATAGGTTAGAGGCGATCGCTGCGGATATTGTCTCTCATTTTCTTAACCGAGGTTTTCTGGGAAAGGCAATGATAGTTTCTATCGATCGTTTCACGACAGTTAAAATGTATGACAAGGTGCAGCATTATTGGGAGCAACATCTACAGGAGTTACGGCAAAAATTATCTACCGCAGCAGAAAAGGAACGGGAAAAAATCGCTAATAAAATTAAATATATGGAAGAAACAGATATGGCGGTAATAGTTTCAGCTTCTCAAAATGAAAAGGCAGCTTTTGAGAAAAAGGGATTAAATATTTTGCCTCATCGGGAACGTTTAGCAAAGGAAAAACCTAGTCTGGATGAAAAATTTAAGGATGAAAATAATGGTCTGAGAATAGTATTTGTTTGTGCGATGTGGATGACTGGTTTTGATGTGCCGAGTTGTTCGACTATATATATAGATAAACCGATGAAAAATCACACTTTGATGCAAACTATTGCTAGGGCAAATCGAGTTTTTCAGGATAAAAATAATGGTTTAATTGTTGACTATATTGGGGTGTTGAGAAATTTACAAGTTGCTTTAGCAATTTATGGTAGTAGTTCTGGCGGTGGTGTGGCGGAGGGAGATATTCCGGTTAAGTCTAAATTGGAATTAGTGGAGGAGTTGAAAGGAGTTATTGGGGAAACTGATAATTTTTTAATGGAGCTAAAAGTTAGTCTGAAGCAGTTAGAAACTACAGAGGAAATTTCCCAGAGAATTAATTTATTTGATGATGCGGTAGATGCCATTGTTGCTAAAGAAATCAGTAATTGACTGGAGACAAAGACAACAAAACAGAGCCACAGTCAAAGTAACTATTGAAGAAATATTAGATGAAAATTTACCTGATATTTATTCAGAGGAAATTTATGAATTAAAATGTCAGGAAATTTATCAACATATTTATGAGTCTTATGTAGGAGGAGGAAAAAGTATTTATCAACAGACAGCTTAACTTCAATTATAGGGCTACGGGAAGCAGGAATAGGGAACAGGGAATAGGTAAAAGTAGACTGTTATATCAAGTAACATTAATTAACCGCAATGTAGGGACGTTGCATGCAACGTCCCTACGAGTTTGGGGAAAGATTTTTTATTACAGTTATTTAATGAGACATGATATTCAATGGTTCCAGGATTTATAACTTTCCTAACTTTAATGCGTAGTGCTATATCAGTTATCATTATCAACCGGATTTAGTCTTATTTAGTTAGAGAAGTTATTAGTAAAACCTAAAAAGTTACCGCCAGGGGCGAGTAATTTCCTCTAACTGATTAAATTCATCCTGATTAATTTCCCAACCAATAGCTCCCACATTTTGTTGAACCTGTTCAGAATTTTTACTACCAGCAATCGGAATTACACTATCCTGAAAAACCAACCAATTTAAGGCGACTTGTGCTGGAGTTTTGCCATATTTTTCGCCAATTTGTTTTAACAAAGACATCACAGGAGCAATTTTTTCTAAACCATTTTTCTGGAAACGAGAATCAAACTTACGAGCGCCTGTCGGTAAATTTGTAGCAGTATATTTGCCAGTTAATAATCCTTGAGCCAAAGGACTATAAGCTAAAATCGTAACTCCTAATTCCCTGGCTTTATCCAAAATTCCCTTAGTTTCTATTTGACGAGAAAGTAAAGAATATCTCACTTGATTTGTTGCTAAAATTACTCCTCGTTTTTCTAGAATTTTATGTGCTTGAAACATCTCTTCCGCAGAATAATTACTAACACCAACCGACTCAATTCTTCCCTGTTTAACTTCATCTGCCAAAGCATTTAATAAAGTTTCCTGACTCATAAAAAAAGTAAAAGGCCAATGCACTTGATAAAGAGTAACTTTTGGCACCATTAATCTTTTCAAACTAGCAGTTACAGCATCAGCAACAGACTCTGGAAAAAATCGCCAAGGTACAGGACCATATTTAGTTGCAATTTGCACAGGTTGTTCAGTTTCTTGCATAAATTTTCCCAGCAATTCTTCTGATAAACCATTGCCATAAACTTCGGCAGTATCAAAAAAGTTTACTCCCGCTTCTAAGCAAGTTTTAAAAGCAGCTTCTACTTCACTAGCACCATAATTACTGCCATAATTCCAGAATAATTTATCGCCCCAAGCCCAAGTACCAATACAAATTGGATTAACCGTTATTCCTGTTTTACCTAAAGTAGTTGTTGCCATTCTCAAAAATTCCTAATTAGTGTATAATGTCTGGAAATTGACAAACAATTGTCAGTTAAATTTTTATCTAGATAAAGGTTGATTCATTACTATTAATATAGCTATGAAAAATGAAGATTTAGCATCTGCAAAACCAGATGATTTTACCAATCAAAAACTTCCTCCTAAACTTAATTTATTTACGATGTTTAGATTGGGTTTCTATCAAATGGGGTTAGGTACAATGTCAGTTTTAACTCTCGGAGTTCTCAACCGAGTGATGATTACTGAATTAACAATACCCGCCACAATTGTAGCAGGAACTTTGTCATTATATCAATTTATGGCACCAGCAAGAGTTTGGTTTGGTCAAATGTCGGATACTACACCTTTGTTTGGCCAACACCGCACTGGTTATATGTGGATCGGCTCGGTTTTGTTTACTTTTACTGCTTTTTTTGCCGTGCAAGTTATGTGGCAGGTTGGTGATAGTTTAGCTGTTAATGGTTGGAGTAATCCTACTTATTTTTGGATAGGAATGTTAGCTCTGATGTTTATAATTTATGGTTTGGTTTTAAGTATCAGTTCTACACCATTTGCTGCCTTATTAGTAGATATTTCAGATGAAGATAATAGATCTAAAGTTGTAGGTATTGTTTGGTCAATGTTGATGGTAGGAATTATTATTGGAGCAATTACCAGTAGTATTTTACTGAGACAAGTTGGTGTGGGGGCATCATTAGAAACTGTTAAAGAATCTGTCAATAGTTTATTTATTAAAGTTCCAGCAATTTTATTAGTTTTAGCTGTTATTGGGACTGTGGGAGTTGAGAAAAAATACTCTCGTTATCGAAGTCGTTCATCTATTGCTAACCGAGAAGATAAAGTTTCTCTCAAAACAACTTTTAAGGTTTTAACAGCCAGTCGCCAAACAGGTTTATTTTTTACATTTATCTTTGTCTTAATTATTAGTTTATTTCTCCAAGATGCTGTTTTAGAACCCTATGGTGGAGAGATATTTTCTATGCCAATTTCGGAAACCACTAGATTAAATGCTGTTTCGGGAATGGGAACTTTAATTGGATTAGGAACAACAGGATTTTTAGTAGTACCAAGATTGGGAAAGAAAAATTCTTTAAAAGTTGGATGTGTAGCCACAGCAATTAGTTTTATTTTGATAGTTATGTCTGGTTTTACTGGCAACCCTTCTTTATTTAAAGGTGCTTTATTTTTGTATGGTTTAGCTTCTGGTTTAACTACTACTGCAGCACTTAGTTTAATGTTGGATTTAACTATAGCAGAAACAGCGGGAACTTTTCTTGGTGCTTGGGGATTAGCACAAGCAATGGCACGGGGATTATCAACAGTTATTGGTGGTGTTACTTTAGATTTTGGTCGGCTTTTATTTGATATACCAATGTTTGCTTATGGATTAGTTTTTATCATGGCAGCAGTAGGAATGATACTATCAATTTTTCTACTCAATACTGTCAATGTCAAAGAATTTAAAGATAATGCTAGTTCAGCGATCGCTACTATATTAGAAGGAGAGTTAGATTAGAAAATAAGGAATATTAAATCTAGGGGTAGGGTGGGGAGGGTGAGGCGGCAATAACTATGAATCGTTGCCAAAATTTAACTTTCCGCACCCCACCCACCGAACATTAAGCACTCTGGACGTCTTAATCTTTAGTTGTGCATTCACGCTCTTATCCGGACATGATATCACGAATTACTTTATCCTAGTTTTTGAGCAAGATTTTCTAATTTCATTAATACCGATGTTTTGTCATAGGATGAGTCTACAGAAAAGTTTTCAACAATCTCAAAACCAAATTTAGCCCAGAAAGAAAAAGCATTTTGGACTGCAACG
>JBFRWR010000144.1:0-8397 GCA_051439685.1 Trichodesmium sp. | reverse complement strand
GCTTTGGAAGTTCTCACCAAAAAAGACTTCCCCTTTGAGTGGGCAATGACTCAAAACAGCTTAGGTGGTGCTTACAATAACAGAATCAGAGGGGAGTGGGCAGAGAATCAAGAAAATGCTATTGCTGCATGTAATCTAGCTTTGGAAGTTTTCACCAAAAAAGACTTCCCCTTTGAGTGGGCAATGATTCAACAGAATCTAGGCAATGCCTACAGTTTCAGAGTCAGAGGGGAGTGGGCAGAGAATCAAGAAGATGCTATTGCTGCACTTCATCTGGTTTTGTCAGTTTACACCAAACAAAACCTCCCCTTTGAGTGGGCAATGGTTCAAAACACCCTAGGCGGGGCCTACAGTTTCAGAATCAGAGGCGACCAGGCACAGAATCAAGAAGATGCTATTGCTGCATATCATCTGGCTTTGGAGGTTCATACTTTAGAAGACTTCCCTATGGATTGGGCAATAACTCAAAACAACCTAGGTATTGCCTACAGTAAGAGAATCAGAGGAGACCGGGCACAGAATCTGGAAAAAGCTATTACTGCATATCATCTGGCATTGGAAGTTCGTACTCTAGAAGGAAATCCCATTTACTACCTCCAAACTACCAAAAACTTAGGCAACCTCCACTTCAAGGAAGGCAACTGGCAACCTGCCATTGCTGCCTACGAAAAAGCCATAACCGCAGTTGAACTCAGTCGCAGTTGGTCACAAGACGACGATCGCCGTCAAGAAATCCTAAAAAAAGCCATTCAAGTCTACCAAAACATAATACAAGCTTACGTCAATACCAATCAAATAGAAAAAGCCTTAGAATATGTAGAGCGGTCTCGCTCCAGACGGTTAGTAGATTTGATGGCAAGTAACGACCTCCACCCTCACGGTGAAATACCTGCCGAAGTTGAAGAATGGTTAGACAAACACGAAGCTATTCAACAGCAAATGAATCAGCTTTGGCAACAACAACAAGGAGACAATCAAACAGAAGGAAGAGAGTTAGCAGCAGCAACCAGGGGACGAGCTGCCATGGAAGCAAGAAACCAACACATTGCTGAATTAGAAGCTCAAAAGCAGGAAGTCTATAAAAAAATCCGTAGTTTAGACCGAGTATTAGCAGATGGCATTCAAGTTAACCCACTGGAATTTGAGAAAATCCAAGCATTGATCCAGCAACCGACTACAGCCATATTGAGTTTTTATACTACCGACACCGATACCTATTTGTTTGTAGTGCGACAAAATGGGGTTAAGGTTCATATTTACAGTGGGTTGGGGATTGAAAAACTGCAAAATTGGATTGTGAAAAATTGGTTTAATTCTTACCTCTCATCCTACAACGAATGGCAACAACAGATGCCTGGATTTTTAGAGGAAGTTGCCAGTAAATTTAGATTAGGCGACTTGTGCAAGTTTTTCCTCAAAGACATAGAAGAATTGATATTAATTCCCCATCTATACTTACACTTTCTCCCCTGGAGCGCAATGCCAGTTATGAAGTCAGAAGTCAGAAGTCAGAAGTCAGAAGCATTGATGAAGTCAGAAGTCAGAAGTCAAAAGTCAGAAGTTAGAAATGATAACTCCCACACTTCAGAAGTCAGAAGTGATACCTCCCACACTTCCCACACTCCCCACACCTCCCACACCTCCCACACCTCCCACACCTATCTTGGAGACTATTTCCGTATCCGCACCCTTGCCAGTTGCAAAATTCTAGACTTTTGTACCCAACGCCCAGAAGTAACAGCAGCAGAGTATGGCATCGTGGAAGACACCCGCAACGACTTACCTTGTTCCAGCTATGAAGCCCAACATATAGCCAAAATGTATGGAGTGCCAGACAAGCAACGGCTCCGAGGTGAAGCTGCAACGGTTGACAGCTACAAATTATTATTATCTCAGGTAAAACGGTTATTGTCAACCCATCACGCCCAATCTCGCGTAGACAACTGTATGGAATCAGCATTACTTTTAGCCGATGGCAGAATTACCTTGGGGCAACTATTATCTCCTGCATTCCGTTTCCCAGACTTAGACGAAGTATTCATCGACTGTTGTGAGACCAACTTTGGTATAGTGCCAATCTCGGATGATGTATTGACATTAAATACAGGATTTTTGTGTGCCGGTGCCAGGGGTGTTATTAGCAGTTTGTGGGCAGTGGACGATTTAGGAACTTGTTTGTTTTCGATATTTTATCATCAGTTGCGCAAAGAGGGAAAAAATCGTTCGGTTGCATTGCAACTAGCACAACGACAGTTACGGGAGTTGACAGGGAAGGAGCTGAGGAAGCAGTATAGAAAGGAATTAGAGGTAGCGTTAGGGGAGAAGTTGGATATAGCATACGAGCAACTGAAGGAAATAGAAGTCAGACGTGAGAGTTATGCGAAAGATTCGGCGGAGTATCAGGAGTTAGAGGAGGAGCGGGAGAAACTTGATGTTATTTATCAGCGTATTTATAAGACGAAGAATAAGGATCTCAAAGCATTGTGTAAAGAGGAACATCCGTTTGAGCATCCGGTGTATTGGAGTGCGTTTATTTGTGCGGGGTTAAGCTGAGTCAGTTATCAGTTATCAGTTATCAGTTATCAGTTATCAGTTTCAAGAGAACAGTGGGAGCATCTTGCTCCCGTACCACCATTCTACCGAATCTACAAATTATACAGCACTCCCCCTTGTACTGTTTCAGCTAAAATAGTGCAATAGTAGGGGCGGGTTTTAGAGGAAATTTTCATGCTTACCCTAAGATTTAGATAAACCCGCCCTGTCCGACAGTAGGGCTGTTTGATTGGGGGCGGGTTTATTTGACTTAATGTGAAAACTCGTTAACTTAATAGTGAAACCAGCCCCTACAGAATGATTTTCGGGCTAGAGCAAAACTACAAACATTTTTTTGCATAAAAAATCTTTCCCCACAACGTTTATTACAGAGAACACATTTAGATATTTTCACCATGACAAAACCAAAATTATTGGGTATGGCAACCCTTCTTGCTATTCCTATGACTATCTTAGCATCAATGCCAGCTTTAGCAGATTATGCAGCGATCGCCTATTCTCGTTCCACAGGTTATTCTGGCTATTCTTGGAAACACTATTCTGCTAGTTCAGCTAGAGACGGTGCAATTAGAAGTTGCAATAGTCGCGGTTGTACCGTAGAGGTATTAGTACAAAATCAATGTGCTGCCCTCGCAAGAAAGCGGAATAGTTATAGCTTTGTGACGACAGGAGTACATCCTAACAGTCGAAGTGCAGCAGGAAACAAAGCAATGGCAGCTTGTGGTAATAACTGTCAATTAGTTGTTACCGTTTGCTCGAATGTAAATAATTAATTAGTTATCAGCAAGAATGTAGGGGCGTATGGCCATTCGCCCCTACCATAGTAGTCCAGTAGGGTGCGTTAGTGAAACGTAACGCACCACTATACCCTAAAACTGACCTTAATCAATGGTGCGTTACGGCGCCAGCTAATATTTGACATACCAAATCTAGTTTTTAGTAAGCGCCTAACGTACCCTACTGAAACTGACCCTAATCAATGGTGCGTTACGGCGTCATCTAATGTTTTACATACTCAACCTCATTTTTCGTAAGCGCCTAACGCACCCTACTGAAACTACAACATTGCAACAGTAGGGGCGGGTTCCGCTTTAAATTAAGGAGTTTAACCATTAGATGAAATAAACCCGCCCCGTCTCCTTGTCTCTTTTAATTATTAATTATTGAAGATAATTTTCACAGGATAAGAATCAGCAATTAATTTATTAGCTTCCTCCATAACTTTAACATCTGGAGAAAAGTTTGATTTCTCCAAGCATTCATCAAAATCAATTAGAGTTTTAATCCGTTGATAAGATTGAAATGCCACTGTCGGAAAAAAGGAAAATTTCCCAGGCAAAACACATAAATAATTACTATTAGGATTTGATTCTATCCAATAACTATAACGCCGTTTTTGTTCTTCCTGACTAATAAATTCTGTTTTTACACACTCATAACTAAACAGTTTACGACTGTAAAGTTGATCTTTGCCGAAATACCGCTCTGCTGATTCCAAAATTGCCTCGATATCTACTTCCTCTTCTTGATTTATTGGTTCGTCGTTAGTATAACTAGAATCAGCAAGCATTGAATAAACAAATTTTTCTTCCCCTCTTTCCCAGTTATGCACAAAATGATTAAAGTGAAATTTTCTCTTCGTAGACATCCGCACAAAATTAGTATCGGTTAAAGCAGGTTCAGCTACCACCATCGCACTACGACTACGTTTGAGTTTTGCCCGAATTTGTAAGTCAGACAAAAATGGTGCAAAACCTTTTCCTACTGCAAAGACAAATAACTTCGCTTTTAGACGTTTAGCAAAACCCTTTTCTGTCCGACATAACAGACTTTTGATTTGCAGGGGACCATAACTATCTATAAAAAGTTTATCAATAATTACCCCTGTCTCGAATGTCACCCCTTGACTTAAAGCACTCGCAACCAAAGTTCTGATGATGCTATGAGTATTCATGGAAGAATCTAAGGTTTTGATAATCTCATAGTTGGAATTTTCCAAACCATAAGAATTATCAAATTGACGACAAAGGTTATTGATAGTTGCTGTAGAGTGACGCAAAGAACAATTTAAACCTTCGTGAGCTTCGACTTGAGCATAAATTGGTGCTAGACAAGTTCCGTTTTGCAGCCAATTATGTTGCTCACCATAAGCAGTTTCTAATCTACCTAAGACTCGGTTACGCTGAATATCCAAATATACCGCATCACTTCTGAGACGAGATAAACTAATTTCAGGAGAATTTGCTCCTGGATGAATTAAATATACCGGGCGATCGCTAAACCAACCTTGAGAATTAGGGATAACTGTGGGGGTAAAAAAATTTGGTGTTGTTTGTCTCAGAGCAATATTACATTGTTCGGTAAAGTAGGAACTGTATAAATTAATTAAATCTTCCAGACTGTTAACACAATTCATAAAAGTCTGAGCATCGTCATGTCCTGAGTAGAGTGCGCCAGTGTGAAACCAACCTTCAAGTTTACCCGAAGCAAATGTTCCTAATTGTGGAGCGTTTTCTAAGACTTTGACGGAAAGGCGACTATGACGGGCGAGAAATTCGGCAATAGAAATTCCGGCAATTCCTCCACCGATAACGATTACATCTACATATTCAATTTGAGAAGCTTGGATATTTGTCATTCTGTCTAATTTTGCTGCTGCAATAAATATCCAGATTTTACATTATCCTTAACCGTTGCAGTTGCCATCAAACCATTCCGAGATTCAAAAATTAATTGAGGAGTAGATTTTTCTTGGGGATAAATAACATTAAATACAGCACCTGTTGTCAGTTCAGCTATCTTTTTTACATCTAATCCTCCCAACCAAATTTGAGCTTGATTATCTTTTACTTGTGTAACTACTGCATCAGCAACTGGATAATTATTATCAGTCAAATATACACTTTCATTTTCTAATTTAGTACCTACTTTAAACTCATAAAATGGATTTTGTTCTAACCTACTGGGAATTTGTTTATTAGTATAGGCGATCGCTTCACTTGGCGTACCTGTTTCTTGCCATAAATATTGTGTAAATAAATAGCTAAAAATTCCCGCATAAAAATCAAGAATTCTCACATCTTTAGCCGTTTGAAAAGGTTTAGCAGAAGCAAAAAATACTCCTTTTGCCACACCACTTTGATAACCTTTCACAAACTCATCTTTAGATATATCTAGCCGAGATAACCATTTTTCTTGATAAGCCTTTTCTTGGGATACAATTTCTATATTTTCTCCCCCTGCACGAGAACGAACAGTAAAATCTCTAGTTGTCATGCCCGAAAAACAACTATCAAGAATTCCCGTAAAATTTTCTGTCTTTAAAGCTGATGTAAGGAGAAACAAAGTATGCCCCATAATATCATTAACAGTACCACCAACATCAGGATATCCTTGAGGCAAAGAACTATCAAACGGAACTAATGTACCACTTAAACCACTACCATCTATCAAAGAAGTCTGCACAACAGGATTAGGGTCTTTCACACGGGAACCATGCCCAGAATAATGAAAAACTACCACATCTCCTGGTTTAGCTTGTTTAATTAAATGTTCTTCAAATGCTTCTAAAATTCCTTGGCGAGTCGCTTGTTCGTCTGTCAAAATATAGATATCTTTCGGATTAAAACCAAAGCGATGAATTAATAGATGACGTTGCATTTCAGTATCATGTACACAACCTCTTAAGGGGGCTTTTTTGTATTTATTAATTCCTACTAATAAAGCAAGTTTGCGTGGTGTACTTTGAGCTAAGACTTTACCATAATTTTCGACTTGAGATTGAAATTTCAATTGACTTATGCCAAGGGTAGCAAGCATTGAACTGGCAAATTGAAAAAAGTTACGGCGGGAGATACGAGACATTTTAAATAATTTCTTTTTTTTAGATTTTATGAAAATTATAAACTAAAAATTATTATAGTACACCGACATAGCTAAAATGGTAGGTTATATAATTTTGGGCGGGTTTATTTCATCAAATTTTGATACCTTGAAATTTAACACAGAACCCGCCCCTACTATTGGAATATTTTAGGGCTGTCACACAACTACAACTGAACAGAATTTTCCGCTAACCACCTGCCTAAAGACTCTTGATTTTCTGCTCCACTTGCTAGCTGTTCCATCATTGTTACAACTTCTACTTCAGGAACTTCTAACAAATAATTATTAACCAATAAAAAAGTTGCCATAACTGCAAAAGCAGTTCTTTTATTCCCATCAATAAAAGGATGATTTTTAGCTAAACTATAGCCATAAGCTGCTGCAAGTTCAAATACATTAGGCTGACCATAAGTAAATAAATGTCGAGGTCTAGCTAAACTAGCAGAAAGTAAATTTTCATCTCTAATTCCTGGACTTCCTCCATGTTGAATAATTTGGTCTCCATGAATAGCTTTAGCAATAGTTTCTGATATCCAAATAGGTTCTTTCATTGGGCTAACTTTCGCAAAGCATTTCTATATTTTTCACTAATTTTTTGATAAGCATTCATAGCTTTTTCAAAATTAGCTTCTTCTGTTTTATCAGTTTCTATTTCTTGGTTTTCAGACTCTTCTAAAAGAATAATAACTCGGACATTTGTAGGAGTATTTATTTCTAGAGGATTATCTAAAATTAGATTACCATTTTTATCAATTTTGCCGTTAGTTTCTATTGCTTTCATTGACATTAGCTAAATAATTTAGTGATGATGATAAATATTCTAACATCAACTTGATAAATTAATCCGTAGTGGACCGTTTCATCTAAAACTGTGCATTAGATTTGTGATTGCGAACGACAGTGAAGCAATCTTAGACCAATTTCCTATTGCACCATTTAAGGTGAAACAGTCCAGTAGGGTGCGTTAGCGATAGCGTAACGCACCGTGGGCTTAGGTGCGTTACGGCGCAATCTACTCTGTTAGAGATAATATATTCCTAATAATAGCGCCTTTTCATGTTGCGCAGCAAAACGCACCCTACAAATATTTACTTCTGACTTCTGACTTTCCTACGGAATGCTGCGCAAACAAATTTCTGACTTCTAATCCCACTCTCCCTGCACCACAAATGGTGCCCAATAATAGGGTGCATTCCAATTCTCTGAACTTAACATTTCTAACTGAGTTTCCCTCATTGCCTCTACTGGATTTTTACCTTTTTCTAATATTTTTCGATAATAACTTTGCATTAATTCAGATGTCGAATTATCTGCCACTTTCCATAAACTTACGACTACTCGTTTCGCTCCTGCATACATAAATCCTCTGGTTAAACTTACTAATCCTTCCCCGCGAATTTCTTCTCCTATTCCTGTTTCACACGCACTTAATACTACTAATTCTGCTGGCATTTCTAAGTTAAATATATCGTTTAATTGTAAAAATCCTGGTGTTTCTTTGCCTGCTTCATCGTACAAGGAAAGCACTAATCCTGATAGTTCTGGTTGAGTTTCATTTAATAGTCCGTGGGTGGCTAAATGTACTATTTGATATTGGGATAAATCGGGATTTATTGCGGTTTCTCTATTGGCATCAAAGTCTAATGAGAGTTGTTCTAAATTGTCAGGAACTAATGCTAATATTGCTTCGGCTTCTTGACGAGTTGCTTCTAGACGATTGAATGATGAACCGAGAAAATCTTCTAGGGAACGAGTTAATTTCATTGTGGTTAAATTATTAGTTTCTGTTTCTTTTTTTGGTTGAGAAGCTGTTTGAAATCTAGGGTCATTATCTGCAAATACTGGGTCAGCAATAACGGCTACTTTTTTCGGAGCGGGGGTTCTGCCTTTGACTTGTTCTCTGAGAATATCAATACTTGAAGATGAGGGTAAAGTAACTATTTCATGGTTGATAATTAA
>JBFRWR010000143.1:0-12583 GCA_051439685.1 Trichodesmium sp. | reverse complement strand
TGGATAATTGATAATTACAAGAAGGTTAAAACCGTTACGGAATTGAATATCGGGAAATATCATTTCTTTTTTTCCCCTATCCAAGGGGAGGCTTCAAGGCGCGAATTATTTAATTATTAATAATTAATAATTAATAATTGGGTAAAGGTTAATTTTTCATATTATTTTCAGTTTATTATTTTAGGCAAGATACCTAAAGCACATCAAAACGATAATTTAGATTTAATTATAAAGAAATTAAATTTTAGAGTTACAAAAACTCAAAACAAATATTTCCTGAATATCAGACGTTCAGAAAAAAATAAAAATCTTTTTTTCTCAGTTTGTAATTAGAAATCTCCAGAAAATAAATCAACCTCTGAGGTAGATCAGCTAAAAAAAGAAAAAATCACGATTAAAAATCATTTTTCCTGTCTTTTTCGTAAAATGTCTTACCTATTCCCTGTTTCCTGTTCCCTATTCCCTACTCCTCCAAAAAATCTATATCTTTGTTGGAAGAGGTCTATTATAATACTCCGACAATGAAATGAGAGTTAACTAAGTAGACTTAATACCTTAAATTGATATATAGACCAGGAATGATAGGAAAAAGTCATAATTTTTTAGTTATCTAGGAGAGCAGATTAACTATTATCAATCTCCAATAATCAAAAATAAAATTAATTATCGTGCAGAAATTATCAATTATTTTCCCCTACTCCCTAATCCCTACTCCCTTTTTTTCAAGTATCAGAATATCAGGTAAATTGCTGACTTAAAGCCACTGGATTATGTACTGTTATTTTCTTCTTATGGATAGATATCATTCCATCTTGACGAAGATCTCCCAGTAGACGAGTAACTGTCACCCTAGTTGAGCCAATTGCTTCTGCAATTGCTTGGTGAGATAATTTGAGGTCTATGGTAATTCCTTCCTTACTAGGAACTCCAAAATCTCGACACAGGATTAATAAAAAGCTAACAAGTCTCGAACCCATATCTCGGTGTGCCAAAGTTTCAATCATCATCTCTGTTTGTAAGATTCGAGATGATAGTCCACGCAATAAAATAACTGAGAGTTCTGGGTCTTCTCTAAGGGCCTTCTCCACCTGGTCAATTGGCACTGATATTAATTCTACTGGCGTAAAAGCTACTGCATGGTAGAAACGATCAGACTTATGGCCTGTAATTAGAGAAAGTACCCCAAATACACTATTTTCTCGAAGTAGAGCTACTGTAATTTCGTCTCCTGCTTCATACACCCTGGATAGCTTAACAGCACCTTTAATTAAGACGTAGACACGCTCTGCTGGGTCTCCTGGGAAAAATATTGTCTTGCCCCGTTCAAAAGTTTCTACCACTGGCGGATATGATCCACCAGATATATTACGAAAAACAGTTGCTAGCGGTCTATCATGGGTCACGACCAATTTCCTTAAACTTTATCTAAATATTTTTTCATCTTAATAGCTCAGTGTTTGAGCAAAAATTATAGTTGGTAAAAGTATAGTCAAATATAAACAGACAGCAATTAAATTTCAAATATTCTGTTCACTTTTACTTTCAGAGATTAGATTCTCCCTGGGCGAACTACACGCCTCTTTATCCTATAAACCCATTCTGGACTACTTTTATAAAAATTTTGTAGGAACCCATAAAATTAAATTGACAAGAGATAACTTCATTTTTCAGATATAAGCCTCCATTAATTGTTCTTTTCTCAAAAAATTGGTCTTATAGTAGTTTGTCCATAAACTGGGATGAGAAACTCAGGTCTATCAAATTGCAACGTATTGCTATATATTTAGGACTTACTTTCTTATAAACACCTGGAACAGATTACCACAGTCAAACCAATAAATTTAACTGTAAGCTCTGGCCGGAAAATGCTAATAATTAATTTTGCTATCTGGCAAGTATGCAGTATATCATTATAGCATCATTAGAGCTATGATGAAATTAATTTTTACAATGTTCATTTGATTAAAAATACTACTACAATTTCTCAATAAATCAAGGTATTATGTTAGATTTAAGTGGAAAAAATGCTCTAGTCACCGGAATTGCAAATAATCGCTCTATTGCTTGGGGTATTGCTCAACAACTTCATAAAGCTGGGGCAAACTTGGGGGTAACTTTTCTGCCAGACGATAAAGGTAGATTTGAAAAAAAGGTATGGGAGTTGGTAGAACCTCTAAATCCTTCTCTATATCTACCCTGTAATGTTCAGGATGATGACCAGGTTAAGGCGACTTTTGCCCAAGTCGGGGAAAAATGGGGAAAGTTAGATATTCTAATTCATTGTTTGGCCTTTGCTGGGAAAGACGAATTATCTGGAGATTTTAGTAATACTAGCCGTGAAGGATTTACTCGTGCCCTAGAAATTAGTTCTTATTCTTTGATTGATTTGAGCGCTCATGCTAAGGATTTGATGAGTGAAGGAGGCAGTATTGTCACTCTGACTTACCTTGGGGGTGTACGGGTGGTTCCTAACTATAACGTGATGGGAATTGCTAAGTCTGCTTTGGAAATGAATGTGCGTTATTTGGCTGCGGAACTTGGCCAGAAAAATATTCGGGTCAATGCTATTTCTGCTGGCCCAATCAAAACTTTGGCTTCTTCGGCAGTTGGTGGTATCAAAGATATGATTCATCATGTGGAAGAAATAGCTCCATTGCATCGGACTGTAACTCAAATTGAAGTTGGTAATACTGCTGCTTTTCTGTGTAGCGATTTGTCCAGTGGAATTACTGGTCAGGTTATCTATGTGGATGCTGGTTATGAAATTATGGGAATGTAGATGTTGAAGTTAGAAGTGAAGACTTATTTATAGAAGCCATTTGGTATCTTTACAAAGCTGCGAGTTTTTGGTAAAGGAGTGAGGAGTCAACCCACCCCTAACCTCTCCCAGGAGGGGAAGTCAGGAGATTAAGAAATAAAATAGGGGAAAAAGGTAGAATAAGCGCCCTCCATCTCCCGACACTCCCCATCTATAACTCGCACATAGCTCCCAAATGAATTTTATAGTAGGGGCAGGTTTTAGTATTAAGTTAACGAGTTTTCACAGATTATCAGATAAACCCGCACCAAAATGATATAACTCACCTTCAGACGGGGCGGGCTTATAATTAATGGATAATGAATAATTAATAATTAATAATTAGGGCTTGCTGAAAAAGTATTTTGGTGGAGGGTAGGAGTCAGAATAGTCCTGTGATTTTTCTACCTCCGGTCTACCCAAAATGCTCACTTTTTCGACTTGATCAACAAAAAAGCTGGTACTTTTTCCAGAACTAAAATTCCTCAAACCTTTATCCGTCAAAGCTTTTATCTTTAATAAATAAACCCTAATTATTCATTACTTCTGGTTAAAACCGAGAGATATTAAGCAAGTACAAAAATCTTATTTCATTATTCATTAATTCCCAACTTACCCTTACTATTGAGAGATAGTACACAAGTACCGAAATCTTTCATTATTCATTAATTTAAAACCCGCTCCTACTATTGCAGTATTTAAGGTATGTCAGTTCACTACTACCTGTAAAAAATTAAAAATTAAAATTGATATTATATTTTTATTATGCAAATCAGCGATCGCCCATCTCAATCTACTATTACAGCAAAACTAGATTTGCCTGCTAGAGTTGCTTCGGTGAAACGAACTACAGGAGAAACTGATGTGACTGTCAGCCTTAATCTGGATGGCGTAGGTAATTGTAAGGCAAATACTGGTATTCCATTTTTGGATCATATGCTCCATCAAATTTCTTCCCATGGTCTCATAGATTTAGATGTCCATGCTGTCGGGGATATTGAAATTGATGACCATCATACTAATGAGGATGTGGGGATTACTTTGGGCCAGGCTTTAAGACAGGCTTTAGGCGATCGCAAAGGGATTGTGCGTTTTGGTCATTTTATAGCCCCACTGGATGAGGCGTTGGTTCAGGTGGCCTTAGATTTTTCGGGTCGTCCTCATTTAAGTTATGGTTTAGAAATGCCGACTCAACGGGTAGGTACTTATGATACTCAGTTGGTGCGGGAATTTTTTGTGGCTGTAGCTAATAATAGTCTGATGACTTTGCATATTCGGCAGTTAGCAGGAATTAATTCTCATCATATTATTGAAGCAGGGTTTAAAGCGTTTGCTCGTTCTCTACGAATGGCAGCAGAAATTGATCCTCGCCGAGTAGGGGAAATTCCAAGCTCCAAAGGCGTTTTATAGATTAATGGGTTAGAGACTTGAGGGGTGGCGATCGCTACGCGGAAGTTTGAAGTCAGAAGTCAGACCTTTTGATGGATAATATAGAATCCGTTTGAACAGTAGTCATTGCCACGATAGGAAGCAATCTCTTAAACCTCTGAGATTGTTTCCTTCCACTCCGTTCCAGTCGCAATGACTTTACAGTAACAATTACCCGGATTCTAGATTAAGGGGTTTTAGAATTTATAAATGTCCTAACCTAAATAGAGTTTGCTATACAATAAAAAGACATTGCTGATTTACTTATTCTACAACACAGCAATGCCTTAATTTTTATTAGATTTGAAAGATATTTTTAATAAATCCTCTTACGCTTTTTCTTGCTCTTGAGTTGTTTGACTCTTGCGCTTCAACAATAATTTTCCTGCAGCTCCAAATGCTAATAAACCAAAAATTGTACCAGGTTCAGGTACTGAATTAATAGCATAAATGGTAGTTGTACCACTAACTTCATTAGCTACTACTAATAAAGGTGTACCATTGGGACTCTCTCCTTCAGGAATAAATGTTAACCCTTCTGGTCCTAAATCTCCAGCAGTACCATTTTCCGGATCTCCAAAAAAGTTGCGGTTATTTATATAATCCACAAAAAATGGATTTTCTGGATCAGTAATATCATAGGTCATAAAACCGCCAACCCGTTCTAAACCAATAAAGGCTAAGATACGACCATTTACCTCTCCAATGGTAACACCTTCAGGTTCAGGACCTTTATTATCACTCCGATTATCAAAGTTATTCTTATCATTAGTTGCGTTGAAGAAATTTGGAAGTTCCTTAGCAGTTATTCGTTCAAAATCATCCCCACTATCAAAAACTAACTCTCCTCGCTGATTCAAAATAGAAAAGGAACGACCACCAAAAGCGTATAGTTTCTCGTACTTACCAGTTGCAGGGTTAAAACCCAGGGTATTTGTGATTTCCAAACGCCCCAATACATCATCTTGCTGAAGTCTTGCTACTTCATCTGCGCCTCCGAAAGCTTCTTCATCAAGTGTTACACTTCCTACGTCTGTCTCTTCAACAAAAATTGGTGTTTCGTTACCATCGTCATCTTCAACTATATATTCACGACTATCACCCTCATTAGCTGTCACCAAGAAAGTCCTTCCCCCTACTGAGTAAGAAGCAATTTCATCTGGTTGAAACATCCCAAATATAGGATAATTCTCGATATTAATTCCACCATCTCGATCGCTAGGGTCTAAAGCATTACCTAATAAACTGTGATTTTTATAACCCATTGGCACTATATCTGTAAATGTACCACTAAGCACATCAAGTATAGCTATAGCATTATTTTCTTGAAGTGTTACCCAAGCTGTTGTTCCATCTTCCGAAACAGCGATATTCTCTGGCTCGAAATCTTGAGATGCTGAAGCACCTGGCCCAAATATTCTTACCCCTTTTTCTCTTAGTTTATCTTCTTCTTCTTGACCGTCGAAAGCATTAAAATCTGCGGTTTTTACAGAGAAGTTGAACATATCTATAATACTAACAGAGCCTTCTGGATCTATAGTGTAGGCATCGTTTGGTTCACCTTCATTAGCCACCAATAATTTACTTCCATCTGGTGTAAAGGTTAGAGAATCAGGTAAAGCACCAACTGTTACTTGATTAATCAGATCGCCATAAGGATTAAAGAATGCAACTATTCCATCGTCTGTAGCTGTATCATTCTCTAGAGCAACAGCAAAAAGACCATTACTATAAGCAACATCATTCACTCCCCCAACTTTAAAGTCACCTAAGTCTACAGATTTTGGATCTTCTTGATCTAAAAATATATTGAATTTTAATTCTGGATTACTGGGGTCACTGATATTCAAGACATCCAATTGCAGTTCACTATTATTGGTAATAAATAGATTTCCCTCGCCATCAAAAGCTGTATGAGTTGCAGCCGAGTCATCAAATACACCAGTCTCATAAGTAGCTACTGGTGTAAAAGTCAAACCAGCCATACTTGGTGCTGCCATCATAGCAACTGCAAAACTCGATTGTGCAGTTAGCTTAATAATTTTTTCTAATACATTAGTATTGGTATACTTATTTTTACCCTGATTATTTTTCATTAGTTATTTACCTCTTAAATGAATATATTTTTAAATTTTCTTTAGCACAAACCATCTTAAATTTATTCTAACTATAGCTTTGATAAAGCTTAATATCTAGGATTGTTTAAATTGGAGAAAATACATAATTTTTCCAGATTACTTATGTATTATTACTAATAATACTTGAAATATTAGCTAGGTATGATACTATATAGTAAGATTACTTAGGCTATTAGGTATTCTTCAGAACAATAGCAAAATAGTAGCATAGGCAAATAATGTTAAATTGTTCTATCTGCTAGGAATAGACTTATTCGTTCTTCACTAATTATGCGGATGTTCCCTACACAACTCTGTCAAAAAATGCTATAAGTATATGTAATCTTGAGAGCTATCTGAAACAGGAACAATTTCCATAAAAGTATACAAGGGAAAATTAATAATTTATTTCCCGGTAATTTCCATAGAATAATATTTGGATAGATGTACTGACCTAATAATTGCATTTTTGAATATAAATCTGCAATAGTTTTAAGTCAACTTCATCAAATCTTCATATAACCTGCGTCATCTTGCTTAAACCAGGAATTAATTAGAGTTGTTGGGAAATAAAAATTTCAAACCCTCAAAAGCTTACTACATAAGGGTTTGAAAATTTCAGATATTAAAAAAACTATAAACCTAGACTGAATCAGGGTTTTAGCCATTTTTTTGGGCTTAACTCCCAAGAACTATATTATGTAAGATATTGAAGTCAACTTCATCAAATCTTCATATAACCTTCGTCATCTTGCTTAAACCAGGCATTAATTATATAAGTAAGACCTTGAAGTTAAATTCATCAAATCTTCATATAACGTTCCTAATCTTGCTTAAATCACGAATCAATCTAGAGTTCAAAGATGACAAATGCTCCTCAAATCTCAGATTCAGTCAATATAATTATTAATTAGTTACAAACATTCAAACAGAGGGGCATCCGTGAGAATTGTTAATATAGTATAAATACCTGATAGTTGTCTGAGATAACTGAGGATCAAAATAACTAAGTTGATTGTTGCTTAATGGCCATATCCTGAGAATTAATTCACTGGCCAATTTTCGAGATAAAATAGTGCTGGTAGCTATAGTATTTAGCTCCATAGCAAAATAGAGGTTTGACAGGCCAAAAATTAATAAACCTTTGAAAAAATCAGTTTATAAAAGTTTTTGCCAGTATAAACATATTGTTCAAAGTCCTAAATATATACCATTAAAAATGGAGAGGCGGATAAAATGTTACGCAAGTTGTTTGTGAAACTAGCACTCCTTGGCATAGTTACCGCCTTGGTTAGCTCTAGCTTAAAATCATCAGCATCAAACCCAGAGGTCGAGGTATTAGCCAGCGCTCAAGATCCAGCCACTATAGTTATTGCTGATATTTCTAATAATCCTTCAAAGAAGATTAAACGCTACCAACCCTTAGCAGACTACCTGGCAGAAAACCTTGGCCAATTTGGAGTAACAGCAGGAGATGTTGAAATAGCTTCTGATTTAGATGA
Source organism: Trichodesmium sp. (assembly GCA_051439685.1). Classification (GTDB taxonomy): domain Bacteria; phylum Cyanobacteriota; class Cyanobacteriia; order Cyanobacteriales; family Microcoleaceae; genus Trichodesmium. The sequence goes on along the minus strand of JBFRWR010000143.1, from coordinate 4,739 downwards.
AATGGCCAATTTTCTCAAATCAGGAAAAGTAGACATTTATTTCGATAGCCCTTACCCAGCTATGATTATTAGTGACAAGTCTGGAGCTAAACCAATTCTACGTCGCTGGAAGGGTGGTGTCTCAGAATATTATACTGTTATTTTTACCATGAAAGATCGAGGAATTAAATCTTTAGAGGACCTCAAAGGTAAAATAGTTGGTTTTGATGAAATTAGCTCCACATCAGGCTATATGTTGCCAACTGGTTTCCTTGTCAAATCTGGCTTTAACCCTCAAAAGAAGAATTCCCCTACTTCGACAGTATCTGCTGATGAAGTCGGATTTATCTTTACAGACGATGATGAAAATACTATTCAATGGGTAATTAGTGGAAAAGTACAAGCAGGCGCGATTGATATTGGTACTTTTATGGAAATTCCGGAAGCAACTAGGCAAGCAATGGTAGTTTTAGCCAAAACCCAAAAAGTTCCTCGTCATATGGCCTTAGTTAGAGCCGATATGAAGCCAGAAATGGTTGAGGCCATCAAAAGTATTTTGCTGAAAATGGATAAAACTCCAGAAGGACAAGAAGTATTAGAGAAATTTGAAAAAACAGCTAAATTTGATGATTTTCCTCCAGAATCAAGCATAGAAGCAATGCGAGAATTGTATGAACTTGTTAATAACAGGTGAGTTAGATGAGCCTATTCAGAATTGGACAAGGATCGCTAGCCACGAAGCTAACGCTAGCTATGACAAGTTTAGTTGTCATGGTAGTGGCTGGTATCACTTGGCTATCTGTTTATCGTCAGCAACAAAATTTTCATTCTGAGTTAGAAAACCAGGCCGAAATCTTACTTAATACTTTATCTGTTACAGTTAGAGATTCTCTCTACAATCTAGATGCTGATTTTATGGAAGAAATCATGGAGCAGCTTGGAGAGGACGAAGTATTAGCAGCAGGGCGTATTTACGATCAAGATGGCAGGGTGGTTGCTGATGCTTATGGTGCAGATGTTTTAGTTTATAATATTGAGCCTGATCCTTTTGGCAAGCGTTTACTCAAAAGTGATGAAACAATTTTTGAGTGGGAACCTAGCCAAGTTATGGCTGGTAAGGCGGTAATTGTTGGCAGGAAAAGACTGGGAGCTGTGAGTGTGGGTTTGTCTACAGCTCCCTTAAATCAGAGAATGGTTACTGTGCGTAATCAAGGTATTATTGTTGCGGTGATAGCTGCTAGTGCCGGAACTTTTCTGGCACTGATAATTAGTCGTTCTATTACTGAGCCTCTGAAGGAGATGACTAAAGCTACGAAAAGTCTTGCCTCTGGAGACTTGACTAAGAGGATGAAGATTTCTACTAAAGATGAATTAGCAGTATTGGCAGGATCATTTAATAGTATGAGCGCTCAACTGCAAGAACTTATTCAGAGTAAAGAGAATTTAATTATTAGTTTAGAGCAAAGAGCTAAAGATTTACATCAAAGTGAAACTCAGAATAGAGCGCTGCTTAATGCTATTCCCGATTTAATTTTTTGGTTTAATCGAGAAGGGGTTTTTCTTTACTATAAACCTTCTAGAAAAGATGACTTTAGTTGGTCTAATGATGAGTTAATCGGTAAAAAAGTTGCTGAAGTTTTACCAGAAAATGCTGCTAAATTATACGAAGAATATTTGAAAAAAGCTCTGGATACAGGAGATATTCAAATATTTGAATATGAGTGGTTTATTGATCAACGGCGTTATCATTTTGAAGCAAGGGTAGTCACAAGTGGCAAAAATGAGGTTTTAGTTATTGTTCGGGATATTACAGAAAGTAAGTTGGCTAATATTCAGTTGCAACAAGCTAAAGAAGCTGCGGAAGCTGCTAACCAAGCAAAAAGTATGTTTCTTGCTAGTATGAGCCATGAGTTAAGAACACCTCTAAATGCAATTATTGGCTATAGTGATTTACTCAAAGAGGACTGTGAAGATTTAGGTTATGAAGATTTTATTCCAGATTTGCAACAGATCAAGACTTCTGGTTTACATTTATTAGCCATTATTCAGGATATTCTAGACATTTCTAAGTTAGAATCAGGTCAGATGACTATATATGAAGAAGAATTTGATATCCCTACATTAATCAATGAAGTTCAGAGTATTGTACAACCTCTAATTAGTAAAAATAGTAATTCTTTTGAAATTTGTTGTAATCACGACATTGGTACTATGTTTGCTGATCGGACGAAGCTTAAACAAGTTTTGATTAATCTCTTGAGTAATGCAAGTAAGTTTACTGATGAAGGTTTAATCACTTTAAAAGTAGTTCGGAAACATAATATAGGACTTAATGGAAATGGTAAAAGTAGATTAGAAATAGAATCTCCTGAAACTCTAAATCATCAAGTATTAGATAAAATAAGTTTTGGTGTAACTGATAGTGGTATAGGTATGACAGAAGAGCAAATTGAAAAGGTATTTCAGCCTTTTGTTCAAGCAGATAACTCTACAACTCGTAAATTTGGCGGAACTGGTTTGGGACTTTCTATCTGTCAAAAGTTCTGTGAAATGATGGGAGGCAAAATTACAGTAGAAAGCACTGTTGGTGTTGGTTCTACTTTTACTGTAAATTTGCCAACTGTGGTGAAATTACAACCTGATCATGTTTTAAGTTCTGAATCATCATAAAATTAGGGAGTAGGGAGTAGGGAATAGGGAGAAAACAATTGCTCTTTTATTTGATTTGATTTTCCTAAATCTGGCAAAATAGAGGTTTTCCCCAACTACAAACAAAGCTAATGTAGCATTATTTTTGGAAACTGGTATCAAAAGTTAGATGTTTTTCTCCTATTCAATATTATTCAAATTAAACACCTATTATAAACTTATAATTTTCTGGTTATTAAGTTGATAAATTTACCTCTAGTTTTACTTAAAGATTGACATCAGTATTTGCTGAAAAATCAATCTAATTTGGGAAATTTATCGAGCTATTTTTCCTCATTAAAATTCAGATGTTTAATTCCCCATTCGTGCATTTGATTAATCATAGGTTGCAGACTTTTTCCGAGGGAAGTTAAAGAATATTCAACTTTTGGCGGAACCTGCAAATAAACTTGCCGATGTACAATACCATCTGCTTCCATTTCCCGCAACTGTTGAGTTAGCATCTTGTGAGTCACACCTTTTAAAGAACGATGAAGTTCATTGAAACGTTTCACCCCATTAAATAGTTCTTTGATAATCAATACTTTCCAACGTCCACTTATTACCTTTAGGGTAATTTCTGCTGGACAATTTGTCTTTTTCTTTGCAGTTGGGATTTTCATAGTATCTTTTTGGGTACTATCTTACTTTAAAGTACATACTATACATACTAACTTGAATTAAGCTACAGTATAAATGTCTAAACAAAATCTAGATTTCATAGATTTTCTATCCAGAGATTAATTAAAATCAAGAGAGAAAAACATCATGAGCGAACCTGTTATTGCAGATAATAAACCAGTAATTATCGAAGAACTTGAACCAGGTACCTACTATTGGTGTGCCTGTGGTAAATCAAAAAGTCACCCTGATAAACCATATTGCGATGGTTCCCATGCTGGAACTAATATTACTCCTGTAGCATTTGAAATAGCAGAGGCACAAACAGTAGCACTTTGTAATTGCAAGCAAACTGGTAATCCTCCCTATTGTGACGGCGCTCACGCTAAACTGTAAATAAAATATTAATGTGTTAATGTTGCATAATCACACAATGATTTTGACTAAAAATTAACTTCTGCAAAATTAGGATTATGCAGCATTTTTTGGTAGTAAAGCTATTACAAGCAAGATGCTTCTGTTACATACTTAAAATTATCAAATTTTTTATTAGTTAAAATTAATTCATTACAAAAAAAATAGAAGTTTATAGGAGTTAGTAAGAATGTCTCAAGTACAACAAGTTGAAAAAGTTAAAGTACGAAAAGCTGAAGCAAGAGGACACGCAAATTATGGTTGGCTTGATACTAATCATACATTTTCTTTTGCATATTATTTTGACCGTGAACATATGGGGTTTCGTTCCCTCAGAGTAATTAATGAAGATAGGGTTACTCCTGGTAATGGTTTTGGAACTCATGGACACCGAGATATGGAAATTATTACTTATGTTTTAGCAGGAGCATTAGAACATAAAGATAGTGCTGGTAATGTTGGTGTACTTAAACCAGGAGATGTACAACACATGAGTACAGGTACAGGAATTATGCACAGTGAATATAACCAGTCAAAATCTGAGGATGTTCACTTTTTACAAATTTGGTTACTGCCAAATTCTAGAGGTTTAAAACCAACATATAATCAACGTTCTTTTGATATAGCAAATAATTCTGGGAAATTAAATTTAGTAGTTGCTAAAGATGGTAGAAATGGCTCTCTAAAAGTTAATCAAGATGTGGATTTATTTGCAGGTGCTTTGAAAGAGAGCGATCGTATTTCTTATTCTTTTGAAGCTAACCGTTATGGATGGATACAAGTTGCTCGTGGGGAAGTAGATATTGTAGTAGATACTGATGAGAAGTTTTCGCTAAAAGCTGGTGATGGTGTTGCTTTAAGTGAAATTAAAGATATTTCTATTTCAACTCAGTCAAATGGAGAAATTCTTTTATTTGATTTAGCATAATAGGGAGGAGTCACTTCAGTTATCAGTTATCAGTTATCAGTTATCAGTACCTCTGGCTTCAGCCGGAGGCTTGAGACCTGATTTTTTTGATCGGGAGTGAGCAGGGAAG
>JBFRWR010000142.1:0-8518 GCA_051439685.1 Trichodesmium sp. | reverse complement strand
TATCGGAAAAAATTGGTTATTGGCGTTATATTACTATTTATCGTCATTTAGAAGCTCATCCAGAAGATAGAATTTATCCTATTTTCCGTTTCTTTGAAAATTGGTGTCAAGATGAAAATCGTCATGGAGATTTCTTTGATGCTATTATGAGAGCTAAACCAGACATTTTGAATGATTGGCAAGCAAAATTGTGGAGTAGATTTTTCTTACTTTCTGTGTTTGCTACTATGTATTTGAATGATATTCAACGGGCTGATTTTTATGCTTCTATTGGTTTGAATGCTCGTGATTATGATAAGTATGTAATTGAGAAGACTAATGAAACTTCGGGGCGGGTTTTTCCAGTAATTTTGGATGTAGAAAGTCCTGAGTTTTATGATAGACTAGAAGTTTGTGTGAAAAATAATGAGAAGTTGACGGCGATCGCTAATTCTAATCGCCCTGGTTTTCTGAAGTCTTTACAGAAGTTACCTCTGTATGTTTCTAATGGTTGGCAATTCTTAAAGTTGTATTTAATGAAGCCAATTGAAACTGCTTCTATGCAAAGTGCAGTTCGTTAATAAAGTTAATAATTAATTTTTTTTGATTGTATTGTGGTAGCCTTGTTTCAAACAAGGCTATTTTTTTTGAGCATTTAGGTATTAGCAGTCAGCTAGCCTCTTTTCCTAGGTCATGCTGCACAAACAGAGGATCTTTCCTTCGGAATGCTACGCAAACGCTAATAGCAATTAATAATGAATAATTACTTCTAAGGTTAGGTAAAGGGAGTTTGATATAATTTTTATTCTTTCTCAATTTATCAATTTTTATATTGCTAAAAATTAATAGCTGTTTTCGGCTATTGCCGACATTAAACGCTACGGGACATTCCGTCAGGAAAAAACTTAGTTTCTCCCCTGGACGCTAGCTAATAGCTGACAGCTGAATGGTTACTATTTTTTTGTGTTTATTGAGCAAAGTATAATCGTATTTGCAATAGAATTTCAGCATTTAGATATATATAGCAATCTTATTTTATTGGTGGCAAAAATCTTACTGCTTTTAAGGGAACCAGAGACTGTTTGTAAAACAAGTATTAAGAGAGCTTAGAGTGAGTGAAATCTAAAAGAGGTAAGACTTCAAAAGGTTAAAATCTGGTAAATATCTAGAGGTGGAAAGGTACATACTATTCCTATATTTTTAAGTGACAAATAGTTGTCTTAATTTCTGATTACCTGTTCCCAGTTAAGTGTTCCCTGTTCCCTATCTCCTTATTTATATTTCCTGATACATTCAATCTCTTAACTTTTTGATTGACTTGTGAATTTGTCACAATCTATTTTAGGATTGCTATAGTAAGGTACAGTTTTAATACTAATCTCTATTCCCTATTTCCTATTCCCTAAAAATTAATTAATAGCTGAGAGCTGACTACTAAATACTGACCTTTAGAAATTAAATTCTGCTAATACTGGAAAATGATCAGAGGGAATTATTCCATCATATTTTTTCTTAATTACTTTGACACTTTGTAAGTTTAATCTACTATCATAATAAATAGTATCAATAGGCAGAAAAGCTTCGTTTGTAAAATCATTATAAGTCATCTGATTATTTAACTTTAAATTAGATAAAGCATCTAATAAACTTAATCCATTATCTAAAGGATTTAAAAAAGTCTTTCTTGCTATAGAAGCAGGTTTATCGTTAAAATCGGCTGTGACAAAAATAAATGATTGATTGGGATTTAATTTTTCTGTTTGTAGCCTATGTTTTATTAATTTAGCACTTAATTCTCTAGACTTTTTACTATCATAATCTAGGTGAGTATTAACAATAACAATTTGCTGATTTTCTCCGACAAGATTAAATCTTGCCCAAGTAGCTATTCTAGGTAAATGATTTCCCCAATTAGGAGTTATACTTCCTGGTATATTTGGTGTTTCACTCAGCCAAAAATCTCCATTATCTAGACAATTTAATTTATTTTTATTGAAAAATATGGCGCAGTATTCATCATTACCTGTTCCTGTTCTATCGCTGCCCAAATAATTATAATTAGATAATAATTGTTGTAAATCTGATAATTGATTCCTTTTAACTTCTTGAGTGCCAATTATATCTGGTGTATATTCATAAATTAGGTTGGCTACAGCATTTTTTCTGACTTCCCAAGCAAAATTTCCAGGGTCTGGTTTATCGTATCTAATATTAAAAGTAATAATTTTGATTGTCATTTTATCTGATGTCTTTTTTTCAAACTTTATAGCACTAGGGAATAGAGAATAGGGAATAGGGAGTAGGGAGTAGGGAGTAGGGAGTAGGGAGTAGGGAGTAGGGAGTAGCAGACTTTTAAAGGGTACTAGGATTTATAAATTTCTTAACCAATTAACGTATTGATCTTAATTTGCTTTTGTTTCCATATTGATGAGGTACACTCTAATATTTTTTAGAAAAGCTTTTTCCCATAATACTATAGTCATTTAACTTTAGATTGAGACAAAGCTTTCTTGCTATAAGGTAGTGTCAGGCGAAAAAACTTATCATTTTTCACTTAAACTACTATAACTACCAAAAATGATGGTATTGTTATATAAAATTTGAATAATTAGATAGCATTTTCATCTGAAATTCAGAAACCTCATTCTATTAAACAGGGAATATTTAACTAACTATCAGCTAAAAATTAAAGGGTTTAATTATCCCACTATATTTGAAAAATTAGTGGTGCGTGTTAATGGGGTTTAATCATCCATGATACACCTTGAGAAGTTGTTGGCGGTAGCCTTGCGTTAGCAATATGCTCAAGTGCTGAGTGCTACTTCAACTAAGAACAGGGAATAGTAAAGAACGGAAAAAAGTATTTATTTAATACTAGCTTTCCACAATAATTGGTGAGCGCTAAAGACAAGATTTTTTTATGATAAAAAAGTCAATCTAGATTTCCCGAATTATCAATTATTAAATAATTCTGGTTTAAAGCTTCCCCTTTTAAGGGGAAAAAAATAAATAATATTTCCTGATATTCAATCAAGAACGGTTTTAACAATAGGTAATTATCTATTATCAATTATAAATTAATGAAATTTCATTTGAAAATACTATATAAGGTAAGCTTTTGACAAACAAGAACTCTGGGCTACAAAGTATTTGTACCTCATACAGTTAGTCTATATTATTCATATTTTTCTTTTTCCCAAATCTTTTATTCTTCTAGCTTTCTAATTTGCCACTCAATAAAAATTTGGAAGAGTTTTGGATATTTCGGATTAAGGATAATCAGCTAAAAGATTAAGTTAATGATGATTCATTTAATTTAATCACAAAATTTAGGAAGAAAACCTCCCAGTATTACTATTTGCATACTGGGAAGCTGGTCTATCTATACAGAATCTAGTTATCTATTGACAAAAAATTGTAAGCAAGGTTCCCTAATTTGTCAAAATTATATAAATTGCTTAAGTATTGTCATGGATTTATTTATATAATCACAATTGATGAATTATCATCTTGAAAATAAATAAGACAGCCCTTTGCATAACAGTTAAGTACAATAATTGAAGTAATAAACTTTGAGCAAATTAGAACTTATTTTACTTACTATTGTTACTGTACTGATTAGTAATGCAAAGTGCTATAAATATAGCAATAGGATTTAAGTTTTAATATTTTGATGATGATTAGGGGTCATTTCAGTTATCAGTTAGCTTCTTAACAGAGGAGCTAGGCTATCAGTACCTCCTGCTGTTTGCGCAGCATGACCTAGGAAACCAGGAGGCTTGAAATAGGGAATCTTCTTTTTTTTATCCCCTTAAAAGAGGAGGCTTGAGACCAAAATTTTTCGGTCAAAAGTCATCGTTGAAATATTTTTCACAACGAATTTATGATGATTATATATGTATAAAAGTCGAGAAAAAATGCCAGAAAAAAATAAAATCAAAGACTCGATATTAAATAGCCAAAATTATTTATTAAATTTACAAAAAGCAGAAGGATATTGGTGGGGTGAACTTGAATCAAATGTCACAATAACAGCAGAAATAATTTTACTACATAAAATTTGGCAAACTGACAATAAAATACCTCTTGATAAAGCAAAAAATTACCTAATTAATCAACAACGAGAACATGGGGGGTGGGAATTATTTTATGGGGATGGAGGAGATTTAAGCACTTCTGTCGAAGCTTATATGGCTTTGAGATTATTGGGTGTTTCAAAAACAGATGCAATTCTGGTTAAAGCACAAGATTTTATTATTAAAAAAGGAGGTATTAGTTGTAGTAGAATTTTTACTAAATTACATTTAGCTTTAATTGGATGCTACAATTGGCAGGGTATTCCTTCTATTCCTCCTAGCATAATGCTACTTCCTGAAGATTTTCCGTTTACTATTTATGAAATGTCAAGTTGGGCAAGAAGTAGCACTGTTCCTCTATTAATTGTGTTTGATAAAAAGCCGATTTTTTCAGTTAATCCGACTATTAATCTGGATGAACTTTATGCGGAAGGAATTAAGAATGCTACCTTTGAATTACCTCGTAAATACGATCTGACAGATTTATTTTTGGGGTTAGATACAGCTTTTAAATTTGCAGAAAATTTTAATTTAATGCCTTTGCGAGAAGAAGGATTAAAAGCAGCAGAAAAATGGATTTTGCAAAGACAAGAAGTGACGGGTGACTTGGGGGGTATTATTCCGGCAATGTTAAATTCTATGTTGGCATTAAAGTGTTTGGAATATGATGTAGCTGACCCTGTGGTGGTGCGAGGGTTGGAGGCTATAGATAGATTTGCGGTAGAAACTGAGGAGACTTATTGGGTACAACCTTGTGTTTCTCCCGTTTGGGATACCGCTTGGGTAATACGTTCGTTAGTTGATTCTGGTATTGCTCCTAGTCATCCGGCGGTGGTGAAAGCTGGCGAATGGTTGTTGCAACAGCAAATTTTGGATTATGGTGACTGGGCGGTTAAGAATAAATTGGGTAAACCGGGGGGTTGGGCATTTGAATTTATCAATCGTTTTTATCCAGATATAGATGATACGGCAGTAGTAGTTATGGCTTTGGACGCTGTGGAGTTGCCTGATGAAGAGTTGAAACGAGTGGCGATCGCTCGTGCTATGGAGTGGGTAGCTTCGATGCAATGTGAACCTGGGGGTTGGGCAGCTTTTGATGTGGATAATAATCAGGAGTGGTTGAATGGTATTCCTTATGGAGATTTAAAAGCGATGATCGATCCGAATACGGCGGATGTAACGGCGCGGGTGTTGGAAATGGTTGGTTGTTGTGGGTTGTCTATGGATAGTCGGCGGGTGAAACGGGCGATCGATTATTTGGAAAGGGAGGAGGAAAAGGAAGGTTGTTGGTTTGGTCGGTGGGGGGTTAACTATATATATGGTACGAGTGGAGTAATTTCGGCTTTGGCTGTTGTGGCGGGGGAAAGTCACGGAGGTTATATAGAGAGAGGAGCGACTTGGTTAGTTGGTTGTCAAAATTCGGATGGCGGATGGGGTGAGAGTTGTCGAAGTTATAACGATCCGTCATTGAAGGGGATAGGGAAAAGTACGGCTTCTCAGACTGCTTGGGCGTTAATTGGTTTGTTGGGTGCGGGGGAAGCGACTGGTAATTTTGCTAGGGAGGCTATTGATAGGGGGGTGGATTTTTTAGTTTCGACTCAGAATCATGATGGGAGTTGGTCGGAGTCGGAATTTACTGGTACTGGGTTTCCCTGTCATTTTTATATTAAGTATAATTTTTATTCACAATATTTTCCTTTGATGGCTTTGGGGAGGTATGAGAGTTTATTCAGTTAGGAGTTAGATTAGAAATTCAAAATTCATCAGATAACCAAAGGTTTATCTGATGAAATTTTTCAATTTTTAGAGAGAAATATGAGGAGAGGCGTTCGGAAGTGTCGAGTCGCTGTTTTAGGAAAATTAAGTCAGATACTCAAAGATTTGTCTGATGAAACTTTTCAATTTTTAGAGAGAAATATTGATAGAGGCGCTCGGAAGTGGCGAGTCGCGGTTTTGTGAAAAAATAGTCAGATAACCAGAGGTTTGATGGCGGGCAAGATGCCCGCACTAAGACAATAACTAATTACCTAGATTTGATATGACTATAAAGGCTAAATAATATTGTCACACTTTTACCATTCTCAGACACAAAGATAATTAGAGGTAGTGTGAAATAAAATATCCTTGAGCATCTACCAAGTAAATTTTTATAGGATATCTACAATTAACCTGTCACATTTTTGCCTTGACAATAAACAAATACTTAAAGCAGAAATTTTTTATGGTTGATTCGTTGATTTATTCAAGAATTGTCCGTGAGAAATTCCTGTGATGTAAAGCTAAGTAAAAAAGCCTAAAAAATCCATGAAAATCAATTCCCCAACCCCTAGCGTTGACTTAGACACTAATGTACATCTTCGAGAGATAGACCTTAATATATATAGGATGCTGGAATCTAGAAATTTTCTGGCATTTATTGAACAAAGACTCATGCAATTTGGATTAAATTCTTATTATGATGGAATGGATGTAGTTTTAAATGCTCGTGACATTGCTATAAAAAAAATTGAATCGGGAGAAAAAGTTGAATATCATACAGCTTGGCTCAGGAGTATCTGTTTTAACGTGATTAGAAATTTTTCCAAAAATACAAAATCTAGAAAATTGTTGGTAGATAAACTAAAAAGTCTAAGTTCTTTAACTGATGCAAGAGAATATTTAATCCCTGCGTACACAACAGAGCCTAATTTGAAATTATTAGGCAAAGGTTGGAAAAACTTAAAAGAAGAAGAAAAGGCTATTTTGTGGTTAAGAGAAATTGAGGAACATTCATGGTCTGAAGTAGCAGATAAATTAGTAATTAAGGGGTTGGAAGTTGATGGCGATCATAAAAAATTGGAGGATCGGGTACGGCAAAAAGGAAATCGAGCTTTAAAGAAATTGCAGAAACATTTTGGAATATCAAAATAATTCAAATAGTTACATTAATATCAATATTTATTGATAGTTGCTATTTCAAATAAGTCTAGTATCGGGGTAAGAAAATTCTTATCCCTGATAAAAATCTGTTCTTAATAGTTAATAAAAACGAGAGTTAAGTTTTTATCTGCTATTAAGTTCATCTGGAAAAATTTTCTATAAGGACATGATTAATATGGAGAACAATATGTTACATACTCAAAATCTAGAAAGTAGGCTTACTAAAAACATACCAAATAATGAAATAGAGATATATGTTACAGGAAAAAGTTGTTCAGGAAAAACAAAAATGGCAGAAGCGTTGGCAGAAGCGTTGTTGGGAAATTATCAGGAAGCAATAGAGTATTTTCATTTACAAATTTGCCGAGAAATTGAAGACTATTATGGAGAAGCAAATTCTCTATCTAAATTAGGTGAGATTTATTCTTCATGGGAAAATTATAAGAAAGCAATAGAGTATTTTCAACAGTCTTTAATAATTTACCGAGAAATAAAAGACTGTTATGGAGAAGCAAATTCTCTATCTAATTTGGGTGAAATTTATTCTTCATGGGAAAATTATGAGAAAGCAATAGAGTATTTTCAACAGTCTTTACAAGTTTACCGAGAAATTGAAGACTATGATGGAGAAGCAAATTCTCTATCTAATTTGGGTGAAATTTATTCTTCATGGGAAAATTATGAGAAAGCAATAGAGTATTTTCAACAGTCTTTACAAATTTACCGAGAAATTGAAGACTATTATGGAGAAGCAAATTCTCTATCTAAATTAGGTGAAATTTATTCTTCGTTGGAAAATTATCAGGAAGCAATAGAGTATTTTCAACAGTCTTTACAAATTTGCCGAGAAATTGAAGACTTTTACGGAGAAGCAAAATCAGATGATTTACTAGGTTCTTGGATTAAAAAAATAGACGACTCAATTTCTGAGGAGTTAGCTCTATTTATTGAGGATAATTTTGGCTATCACAAAAACCAAAAAGCAAGGACTAATGAAGAGGTAAATATCACCTCTCCTACTAGCAGTAGCAGTTTGGAACCAGGAGATAGGTATACTATCGGATGGACAGACAACTTTAGCGATAATATCAGACTGGATATGTACAAAGACTTTGTAGGAATGAGCTTAGGCGACTGTGATTTCTATGATTTCTATAAAGAAGAAAAAGACCATTATCGTTACAAGCAACACGAAACTATGGGGTTAAAAGCTGGTACATATTACGCTAGAGTTAAGGATCTAACTAATTATATTCAGCAAATCAATTACAAATTAGTGTTGAATCTACTTGGCGAGTACAAACTGAAGAAGCCAGATATTGATATCCAACTTTATTATCCTAATGGGGGCTTCACCAATTCCCAAAAAAGTCTGATTCAAGAATATTCAAAACTAGCAAATCTCCCAGAATTATCTGAATCTAATGCCGAACGAATGGGAGAAATTCTAGAGATAGCAGAATCAGATGATTTACTCAGCTCTTGGATTGAAAAAATCGACGAGGAAATTTCTGAGAGGTTAGGTTTATTTAGTGAAGAGAAAC
>JBFRWR010000141.1:0-2706 GCA_051439685.1 Trichodesmium sp. | reverse complement strand
TCAAGGTTATTTGATTATTCCTTATGTATTAGCAAATGTGGATAATCACCCTATTTATTCATATCAATTATTATCGGAGTTAGGACATAAGGGGAATTTTCATCAATGGGAAAATCCCACTGGTTTTTATACTAATAGCGTTGACAAAATTATTAAAGTCGCTCAATCCCATCTATATGAAAATTCAGACGTGGTATCTGACAATGATTATTTTAAATTACGGTATATTTATTGTAATTCTCTAATTATTATTCATCAAGAAGCTGATAAGTTTTTCTATGATCATTATCAACCACATAGTTTAACTAATATCGCTGCTCCTAAGATTTTTCAGTCTGAGTATGAATGTATTAATTGGGTAAAAACTGGAATTGATAAATCTAAAACAAAGAATATATAGTAGCTATTATCTGTCAGTTTTTTGCTTTTTGATCCAGATAGAGATATATAGGCAGGTTGATTTTATTATCTTTGAGAAAAAACTTATTTTTTTTCTTGAATTTAACTACTATTAGTTGAGTCTATATTTATCACCTAATAATCCAAAAATATCTTAGCAAATTTATTGATTAATTGTTAGACATTTAGCTTTTTTTTAACTTTGCTTAAACAACTAAAAAATTGTTTATTAAATAAAATACCAGATTGTAATAAAATGTAAATTAAATCATCAATAAAAACAGGAATATGCAACAATATACAAAGAATTAAAAAATTAACTAAAGTTCAAAAAAAGGCAGTAAATCTTAGGTCAATATAGGGTATTATCAAAACAAATACGAATAAAAGTAAGCTGAGGGAGATTCATATATGGAAACTGCCACGAAAGATACTAAAAGCCAAGATTCTCAACAAGCAAAAAAAGGTCATCCTAGTGGCGATAAACGCTTCAAACAGTTAGATATGACAATGAAGCGGAATCAATATCGTCAAGATTCTTTGATTGAGGTACTGCATAAAGCCCAAGAAACATTTGGCTATTTAGAAACAGATGTTTTGACCTATGTAGCACAAGGGTTAAAATTACCATTAAGTCGAGTTTATGGAGTAGCAACTTTTTATCATCTTTTTTCACTTAAGCCTAATGGTGCTCATACTTGTGTGGTATGTATGGGTACTGCTTGTTATGTAAAAGGTGGTGGAGAAGTAGTTAAAGCATTAGAAAAAGAATTAGAAATTCAAGTAGGAGAAACAACCCCAGATGATCAGATTTCTCTAATGGCTGCCCGTTGTATAGGGGCTTGTGGAATTGCACCAGCAGTGGTATTTGATGGTACCGTTGCGGGTAAACAAACTCCTGAAATGGTAATGGAAAAAATTAAAGGTTGGCAGGAGCAATAATGGATAATTGATAATTAGCTCTTCTGTAATAGCAAGGATTGCTAAAAAGAATTTTTTCCTTTTTTCTGCATTAATGGAGAGGCTTTATACCTGAATTTTTTGGAAAATCAGTTATCAGTTGTCAAAAATAAATAGATAAATTTAGAAAATTAGGGAAAGTTTTATCTGGTTTAAAGTTGATATTTTTTGATTGTATAAATTCTTATAAGTCAGAAAAAAAATGCTGTTTTCATGCTAGAATTTTAAATAGATAAATTGTTAGTAATTGTTCAGTAAATTTTGGGATGGGAAACTCAAAGAAATAATCTCATCTAATAACTATTAAACTTTCTCTCGGCACTGATAATTAAAGTGCTATGGCATAACAAAAAGTTTGCCATCAAGGTAGTCTTGATTAGGGCAACTCAACCTAATACCAGGAAAAAAAACCTGACTACCTATCAATTAATAGAGGAGAACAAAATATGGACTATCAAGAATTGCTCGATCTTGCCGAAACAGAAAAAAATCGGCAAAAAACCATTCGGGTTCACTGTTGCACATCTACAGGTTGTCAAGCTTCTAACTCTGTAGACGTGATGAAAAATATGAAGAATGCAGTCAAAAAACTTGGTCTAGAAGAGCGCGTCCAAGTAGTAGGAGTAGGCTGTATGGGAGCTTGCGGACGTGGGCCTCTAGTCCAAATAGATCCTGATGACACCCTCTACGAAGAAGTAGAACCTGAAAACGCAGCTAGTATTATTGAGGCACTCAATGGCGGTACAACTGAAGTCATTAAAGGGGACTCCCAACATCCATTCTTTTCTCGCCAACTCCGCATCGTTAGGGAAAATACAGGAAAAATTGACCCCGAACGCATAGAAGAATATATCGCTGTCGGTGGATATCAATCTCTATATCACGCTATACATGAAATGTCTCCTACTGAAGTCGTAGACGAAATTACTCGCAGTGGGTTGCGGGGAAGGGGTGGTGGCGGTTATCCCACTGGTTTAAAATGGGCAACAGTTGCCAAAATGCCAGAAGGTCAAAAATACATTATCTGCAACGGCGATGAAGGAGATCCGGGCGCATTTATGGATCGGAGTGTATTGGAAAGCGATCCCCATTTAGTATTAGAGGGCATGGCGATCGCTGCTTATGCTGTGGGAGCAAATCACGGTTTTATCTACGTTCGCGCCGAATATCCCCTCGCTATCCAACGTTTAAAAAAAGCTATTCAACAAGCTAAAAAATATGGACTCTTAGGTAGTCAAATATTTGAATGTCCTTTTGACTTTAAGATTGATATCCGCATCGGTGCAGGTGCATTCGTTTGTGGAGAAGAAACTGCTCTGATTCAATCAGTAGAAGGCAGACGTGGCA
>JBFRWR010000140.1:0-8319 GCA_051439685.1 Trichodesmium sp. | reverse complement strand
CATCTGAAAGCAAAACATTTGTCTACTTGAGTTCTTTCTCTAGGAAACAGCTAGCCAAAATTTTTACCTTTTCCCTTCTACTATTTATCTGAGAGGGAAAAAATTTGCCACCTCTAGCATTTCCCCTCCCCAAAGTCGGCAAAATTTATATCTTTTCACCTCTACTATTCATCTGAAAGCAAAACATTTGTCTACTTGAGTTCTTTCTCTAGGAAACAGCTAGCCAAAATTTTTACCTTTTCCCTTCTACTATTTATCTGAGAGGGAAAAAATTTGCCACCTCTAGTATTTCCCCTCCCCAAAGTCGGCAAAATTTATATCTTTTACACTCTACTATTTATCTGAGAGGTAAAAATTTGCTTCCTTTCTTATTTTAACCAGATATATTTGGTCTTGAAATCTTTCCCTGAAATATTTCCTCCAAAGTTTCATTTCTGATATTTTCTGATTCCTTTCCCCACTTCCATAAACTTTCATAGAAAAAGAAAGATACTCCGGCAAAATTTCTCTGACGCACAGCTTCTACTTGTGCTTCAACTGTTGTTATGGGAGTCGAATTATTTTTCAAACCACTTAAAATTCCAATTGCAAAAGGAAGATGATTTTTAGCTAATTTAACCTCTGTTCGTTCCAACTCTTTAATAAAACGTTTAATATCAGGACGATAAACTTGTAAAACAATTTCATCAATCCATTTTTCTGTTTCCCAAGTCAACCAGTCTTGCAAATAAGCAGGTAAAGCAAAGTGCAAAGGATTAGGAGATATAGAAATAATACAGTCTGGTTTTATTGCTTTTATTTCTTGAGAAATTCGCTCTACAAAATCATTAATTTTATCCGCTCTCCAACGCACCCAAAAGGTTTCTTGATAATTTTCAGGAGGGGATAAACCAGGAAGTTCTTTTTCATATAATTTAACTGTAAAATCGTCATAACCAAATTCGGCAGGTAAGCCAAAATGATCGTCAAGTTGAATCCCATCTATATCGTATTTAGTCACAATTTCCATGACTAAATCTAAGATAAATTGTTGTACTTCTGGATGAAAAGGATTAAGCCAAACTCTAGGATATTTTCCTTGCATTTTTATAGTAGTTCCATCCCTACGTTTAGTTAACCAATTAGGATGTAATCTCGCTAGTTCTGAATCTGCTGGTGCCATGAAACCAAATTCAAACCAAGGAATAATTGTTAAATCTTTTTCATGTGCTTCGCTAATAATTTCTTGTAAAAAGTCTCGCCCTTGTAAACCAGGTGTAGGGTCTAAATATTTGCCAAATACTTGTTGTGCTACTTGACTAGGATAGAGAGTATAACCTCCTTGCCAAACAGTTGGATAAAGTGTGTTGAAGTTGAGATTTGCTAAACGATTTACTGCTGCTTTTGTTGCTGTAGTGGAAAATAAAACTTCGCTGTCAATATTGGTTATCCAAACACCACGAATTTCGGTTTTTTGTGTGGTTTTGCTAATTTGATTAGAGGCAAATACCAATGTAATTGTTGTGAAAATTGCAATTAGTGTTAAGAGGATGATTCGGTAAATTGATTTGGATTTAGACATGAAATTTTGATAGAGATTGAAATTATTTGTGATTGAGCGATAGCTCAGATTCAGATATTGATAATTAATCAAAACATAAATAGTCTCCCAATTCAATACTTGACCTTTTATTGTCAAAAATTTTGATAAGAATAAAAATAAGTATTAGGAGAATAATTTGAGAAATTGATTTGGATTTAGACATGATATTTTGATCGGAATTAAGTTTTTTGTGAGTAATCGATCATATCTATAAATTAATAAATTAAGGTGAGAAGGGATAAAAATCCAGATACAGTATTTGAGAATATACTTCTTTATAACAGTTGTCAATTTTCAATAGATAGTTATCAACCTAGTCTCATCTCAGATGGTATAATTAAAATTAAATAAGGGGAGTAGAATTTATGAGTAGTAAAGAAAATTATAGCAAATACCAGGAGGAAGAAAATGATGAGGAGGAAGCTTATGAGAAAGATAATTTAACTTACGATCCAGAGAAAATTAATATTATTACTAGGGAACCTACAATTGAACAGTTGGTAAGAAGAATAAATGAAAAATCACTTGATTTAGCCCCAGATTTTCAGCGTCATTCTGATATATGGAATGATGAAGTTAAAAGTCGATTAATTGAATCAATTATTATTAGAATTCCTTTGCCAGCTTTTTATATTGATGGTACTGATGAAGAACAATGGTTAGTAGTGGATGGTTGGCAAAGACTTTCAGCTTTAAAGCAGTTTATTATTAAAAGCGATAATAATTTACGGTTAACAGGTTTAGAATATTTAGGCAAAGAACTTGATGGTAAAACATATCAAGAATTACCTCGTAAATATCAACGTCGTATTGAAGAAACTCAAGTTACTGTATATCTAATTGCACCAGGTACACCAGCTAAAGTTAAGTACAATATTTTTCAACGTATTAATACAGGAGGAGAGCGTTTAACTCCTCAAGAAATACGTCATGCTCTTAATCCTGGTAAAGCACTTAAATTATTAGCTGAAATTGCTAAATCTCCAGAATTTACTAAGGGAAATGAGAGAAGAATTTTTGCCTAATTTAATCTTCTGTGAACAAGTAAAACAACAGTTACAAAACCTAAGTATCGGCAACCCAGTCTTGCAACAAATAAAAAAACGATTATTGGAATTAGAAAAATACTGTAAAAATTGGGAAGCCGGAGCTTTTAATAAAAATCTTTTACCAAGCAAAACAACCCCAGAAAGTGACTCAAGAATTCAACAGTTTAGACAACAACTAAATATTAAATGTCCTGATGGTAAAAAACGTCTTTTTAGTTGGCATCTACGGATGACTCCTGGTGCTTAGCGACTTTATTGTTCTGAAGAATTAGGACCAGGAAAAATAATCATTGGTTATATAGGTGTCAAGTTAGTTAAGTGAAAATATTTTTGATAGTCAAATTAATATAAATATGAGGTAAACTCCATGAGCAAAAATTCTAAATTTCCCATTCCCAAATTTTCTTATATTTGTGGAATATTTACCATTATAACTTTATTAATATGGATTCTCAGAGGCTTAAATTTTCTAACATTTATACCAGGAGGAGTGCTTTTATTTCTAATTTTTCTATCCATAACAACTGGCGTAATTAGCCTTTTACAAAGACCAGGTTAAATACAATTTTTTCTCATCTTTCATAATACTTTTCTCCCTCTTCTATAACTTCTTGGTCTCGTGCCATTGCTTCTCCAACGGTTACATTTAACTGTGCCCCAATTAACACTACTAATGAACTAATATATAACCACAATAATAAAATAATAAAAGTACCAATAGTCCCATAAGTTCGGTTATAGTTGCCAAAATGTAAAACGTATAAACGAAATAAATTAGAAGCTCCTGCCCACATTAATGCTGATATAATTGCACCAGGCATTATAGGTGTACCTTTCCTTCTCCGACTAGGACCAAAACGATAAACAAAAGCAAAAGCTGTTGATACTATTCCTAAAGTAATCGGCCATCTTAATTGACTCCAAGTTTCTAATAATTGTGACTTTAAAACACAATTATCAACAGGTTCTTGAAATAAACAACTAGCAACTTGATCGGGAGGACAATTAGGCAGAGTTTCTAATAAGCAACTTTGCCGAGCAATCATATCTACAATTAAGTCACTAACTAATACTAATCCAGAGGCAATAATTAATAGTATGAGAGTACCAATAGTTAACCCTAAAGAAACTAATTTTGCTTGCCAAAAAGGTCGTTTTTTCTGAATCGGAACTTGATGAATTTCGTCAAGAGCTGCCATTGCAGAACTAAGTACGGTAGAAAATATCCAAATTGAGCCAATAAAACTGAAAGAAAATATTTCTCTGTTAGGAGTTCTTAAAATTTCATCCACAGCACTGCTAATTAAAAATCTTACTTGATTAGGCACTATGTCTATTAGCAAACTTCCCATTTGTAATAGGGGTGAACGTAAAGATTCAAATAATCCAATGGCAGCAATTATTGTTAGTAATCCCGGAAATAAAGCAAGCATAGCATTATAAGCCATCTCTGCTGATAAACCTGATAATCTTCGTTTTGCAGCCTGAATAAATACTTGCTTAATAGTATGAAAATTTAGATATAGAATGAACTGGAATAAGCGAATTATGCGTTTTATTATATGCTTGACAATAATTTTTAGTATCGTCAATAATAATTGATAACCATTTTTAGCGATTGGAGTTAATAGGTTGAAAAATCGCTGCCTATTAGAGTTATTTAAAACTTCTCGCAGTGTTGCAGAATTAAAATGACGTAGAAAATTGAGAAAGCTCATGGCTTTTACCTAAAAATTATGATAATAATTATTAGTAATCGGTCATAAATTATTAACTGAACATGGCTGATGAATAATAATTATAAATTGAGAAATTTGAAAATGTTGACTTAAGTAAATTATTATTTTTAAAGCAAAACTAAAAGGTCAAAGTTAAACTTGAAGATTTTATATAGGGCAAACGAGTCGCACTTCAGCCGTTTCTTTAGAGCTAGGTTTTAGCTTTTAAATTTTGCTTAGTTTAAATAACTAATTTGAATATGAAACAACTTGTTATGTAGAAATATAATTGTAATTTGATTACTGTATAAAATTATTTATACCTCTCATATTCCGTCACATTTCATGTCAACAACAAGCAAAAATTCACCCTGAATAAAGGGTTAATTTTGCTGCTTGATAAATAATCTAAATATATCAAGTTAGATCGTGTCCCCTTGAATACTTATATTTGATTTTGGTAAAAGAAAAGCAGAGTCTATCAGACATGAGACACAAGAGCTTTGTTCAATTGTTACTTGATTTTCTGCACAAACTATGGTAATTAACATGATATATATTAATCAATTTTTAGTTTAAGATTAGGAAAGGTAACTTTGCTCAAAAATCTCACCAGATTCAATGGACACTCTATAATCTAAAATATGATATGGCTCAGGATATAACCCCTTGGTTAAATGAAATTAAAGCTCTTCAACAGACAATAGTCCAACTACAAACAGAATTAAATTCAGCTCAAGATACTGCTTCTCAGTGGCGTCAACTCTACAATACTGAAGCTCAACAAAGAAGGAACGAAACGCAACAAGCTCAAGAAACTATTAATACCTTAAAAACTCAGGTTGAGAAATTACAACAAGGATTTTCATCTGTTGAGGGGGGGATAGATGAAACTGTAATATCTATGAAAAAGCAAATCGAAAATTTACAAACCTCAGATGAATTTAAGGCCAAAATTATTGAGGTTAGCCAAGAACGCGATCGCGCGATAGAACAAGTCCAAAAGTTAAATGCTGCACTTAAACAAGAAAAAGTGGATCATGCAGATACTCGTAAAAGTTTAACAAATGCTTTGGCAGATGCAGTAGACCTTTTGGCCAAAGCAAAAGCAAACAAACAACAAAAATCAGAGACTATTGCTGATAGTGAGAGGAAAACAAAAATCAATAATCAAAATCAAATTCAATTACAGGAAAATTCCTCTCCTCATATTCCCGAGTTGCCGACAAATGAAAAACCATTGCCTCGTTTACCCAGTAGTAAAGATTAGAGAGAAAATGTTGAAGAAAGGTGGGTTCAGCAATTAATAATTAACAATTAACAATTAATAATTAATAATTAATAATTAGGGATTGCTGATTAAGTATCAAAGAATTGATTGATAGAGGTTTGAGCAATTTTAGGTCGAGAAAAAGTACCAGCTTTTCGCTTGATAGAGCCGAAATAGTGAGCATTGTGGGGTAACGCTAGGTAGAAAAATTAAGGGACTATTCTTCTGATAACTACTCTATCACTCCCGTTTCTCCTGACTCCTGATACCTACCCTCCACTGATATACTTTTTCAGCAAATCCTAATTAGTGCTTGATGAATAAATATAAAAAGCCTATATGGTAAAGATTTGAGGCATTATTTGTCCGAAAAAAAGTCTCAGTTTTTTGCTACTGGTAGTTCAAAAAGTCAAAATTTTTAGTAGACAAAAGGGGAAAAATTAAGGAATAATTGTTCCGATTATATTGCTTGAATCTACCATTTATCTTGACTACTGACTATTGAGTAATAGAAACAGCAAAAAGACTTTTTCAGCAAGCCCTAATTATTATTTGATAGATTAAATCTTCCTTCTGTGCTTTTTCTAAAATCCCATAATTTCAGCTACTGCCTCTATATTCGGCTCTATTCCCTGGCGAAACTGATTATTGCTATGTTTAATCGCCACATCTGGGTCCTTCAAACCGTGGCCAGTAAGTACACAAACCACCTTTGCTCCTGTCGGAACCTGGTCCTTTACCTTAAGTAAACCAGCAACAGAAGCAGCACTAGCTGGTTCACAGAAAATACCCTCATTCGAGGCCAATAAACGATAAGCCTCTAATATCTCCTCATCAGTAACAGCAGAAAAACTTCCCTGACTGGCCTCTTGAGCTGCCACTGCTTTTTCCCAACTGGCCGGATTACCAATTCTAATAGCACTGGCCACCGTTTCTGGATGAGTTATCGGATGTCCTGCCACAATAGGGGCTGCTCCAGCCGCCTGAAAACCCATCATTTTTGGTAGGCGATCGCATTTTCCTAGCTGATGGTATTGACAAAAACCCATCCAATATGCTGTGATATTTCCCGCATTTCCCACAGGAATACATAACCAATCTGGGACATCACCCAAAGTATCCACTACCTCAAAAGCACCAGTTTTTTGACCTTCCAGGCGATAGGGATTAACTGAGTTGACCAGAGTCACTGGATATTTATTGGCCACATCTCGGACGATTTCTAGAGCTTGGTCAAAATTGCCTTTAATTGCCAAAACTTCAGCCCCATATAATAAGGCTTGAGCTAACTTACCGAGGGCAACATAACCATCAGGGATTAAAACAAAAGCTCGCATCCCACCTCTTCTAGCATAGGCTGCAGCAGCAGCTGAGGTATTACCAGTGCTAGCACAGATTACAGCTTTAGCTCCTGCTTCTTTGGCCTTAGATATGGCTAAAGTCATGCCCCTATCTTTAAAACTACCCGTGGGATTAAGGCCATCATATTTCACAAAAACCTCCACCTTTCTGCCTATCTGATCAGCGATCGCCGGGACAGGTATCAGGGGAGTATTACCTTCTTGGAGTGTGACGACAGGAGTTTCTTCTGTTACTGGTAGATAGGGTCTATAAGCCTCTATTAAACCAGGCCAACCCTGTAATTTTGACTGATAAGGGGACAATGTTAGAGTCATTTTTAAGTGTTTAATTGTTTAATGTCAACTTTAGTTTGTTGCTCTTAGGCCAAAGCTATCAATAACTTTGTGGTCAATCTCTAGTAAGTAAGCTATTAAGGGTGAAAATTTTCTTTTATTTATGGTTAATAACTATACTAAACTCGATCTATATTATTGTATTATCCAAGTGTTCAGAGTTGGCGATTATACCCGAAGCCTTGATTCCGGAAATTAAATAGATTAATTTATTGTAATAGATCTTAATATTCCGGTTACAATAAACAAAATAAGTGAGTAGTGAGTATAAATGGCTAATAATTTAGTGATGTCAAACAGCACATCTATTTTGTCTAGTGCATCTCGTTCCGTAGATACTTCTAAAAGAGTGAGTGGTTCAAGAACATCAACCTATCAAACCCGAACCTTAGAACAGATGAAATCCTTGTATCAAGCAGATCAGCAAGTTAAGTTACTTCATTTAGAAGCAGAAATCGAAACTTTATTACTGGAATTACGGACTCTTAAAGAAAGAAACTTACTTTCAACAGTTGAAAAATAAGTTAATTAATCAAAATCTTGACTCTGGTTAGAACTAAAGTTGAATGAACAGTCAGAAGCAAGGTAGCTAAAAACAAGAAAATTAATTAATTTACTTCGATAGTTACAACACTGTGATATAACAAGAAAGGTTTGACTACAGTGTTAGTTTGAATAAAATTCACTAACATTTACTGGAATGCTGCTATTTCTCAGCATCAGCAGTAAAAACCTTTCTGTAGTAAAAACCGCCAGCAAAATTTCGGAGCTGGCGTTTTTTTTCGGAATCATAAATAACCTACATAACTATTACATAACTATCAAAAAAAGACGGAGAATAGAAACAATTTATGACAGTATCAATTGCAGAATCAACTTCTGGAAATTCTCATAGCGAAAATGAGCAACTACAGCTAAAAGATATTGTGAAAAGTCTACCTCGCGAAGTTTTCATTAAAGATACACGGAAAACATGGACAATGGTAGCAACCAATATCTTGATGGT
>JBFRWR010000139.1:0-6724 GCA_051439685.1 Trichodesmium sp. | reverse complement strand
TTGTTGAGTAGCATCAAAACTGAAAGCAAGACCACCCACCTGGGGAAACTGACCTGGTGTTGCACCATCTGCGGTTGCTGCGACACCATGTTCCAGAATTTGTTTTAGTTCTTCTGCTGTAACTGTTAGTAGAGTTAGTTCGTTATTGAAACTGAGGGTATTTTCAATATCTAGCTGAGAAATTTGCCCTTCTTCTTTACCTGCAAATTCATTGCCAGCAGGAGGCAACTGCACTAAATCATCTGAAGTAGCGCCAGGAGGAATAAATGACTGACCTATGTTCTCGCGGATACCGCCACCATTTTTAATCGAAACTACTACATCAGAATCATATTCTTGGGCAACAAATAAATTTGCATCCGCTGTAAGATTTCCTAAGTTAGTTTCTTCGGTGCGGATATTTCCTATTATACCGTTGAGAAATACATCTGTAGCTCCGAAAATATTGCCGTCTCTGGCAGAAATGTTCTCATTAATAGCATTTGTGACAGCTACCACTGTAGGATCGGCTACGTCTTCTGGATCGACATCTTCCCCAAAAGCTCGGTCAACTCCTTCATCATCAGTAGCATAAGCACCACTGAAATCTTCATCAAAACTGGTAATAATACCATTTTCATCAAAGTCAGCGATGAGGCGACCAACATATCTATAGTTACCGTCGGTATTGACAACTAATACAGGTTCGTTGCTTGCAGATGTAAGTTGAATGGGATAGGAATTTGCCGCTTCGTCTCCATCCCGAAGGATGTTGTCTTCTGTGGCTAGGAGAGTATTGGAACCTCCTGCGATGATAACATCAACATCTGTCAGAAGTTCTGCTAATTCTTGTTCAATACTTATCTGCTGCATATGCGCTAGCAGAATTACTTTGTTAATTCCTGTAGCAGTTAGTTCATTTACTGTTTCTTGAATAATTTCAGCTAAAGCTTCAATATCATCACTATCCGGGGGAGTAACAACAACATCACCAGGAGAAGAAATAACAGGTAAAGTTGGAGTAGTCGCGCCGACAATACCTATTTCTTCCCCACCTACTTCAATAACAACGCTACCGGAAATTGTATTGGGTTGGGGCGCTCCGCCATCTGCTACAACAAAACCGGCAAGATTTCCATCATCACTAAAATCAAGATTAGTGCTGAGATAGGGGAACTGAGTACCTAGAAAACCCCCCTCACCAATTCCTGGTCCTGTAATTTCGGAGTTTGCTGCAACTAGGTTAGCAATAGTTCTTGTTCCTTGGTCAAATTCATGGTTACCAAGAGCAACTGCTTGAAACCCAAGAGCATTATTGATTAAAATATCACCAATACCCGCTTCACCATAGACTTCATCACTCGCATTAAAGAATGGTCCGGGAATATAAATATCTCCAGAAGATAATCTTAAAGTATTCTCAAAATCATCTTCTAGAGCATTCATAACTGCGGAAAAATTAACCGCATCTTGTATTGCTGGAATACCACCTTCTTGGTCAGCAGCGTGAAGAATTTGTAATTGAATTGCTTCCATGTATTTCGGAAAATTTTGAGATTTTTCTTGCCTATAATATCCTCAAAGAATTAAGTAATATTTAAAAAAAGTTTCCCATTAGGTTAAGGGTTAGTTAAATAAATACTCTAATAAATAATGTTATTATTGTAGCTGAGTAATTCAGCTAAATTTAGAGTGAAAAAAAAGTATGAAACGGCGTAATTTTATTGGATATACTTTACTCTTGATTACCAGTTGTTCTGCAACGACAAATAATAACTCACAAATAGCAAATAAACCAGAAAAACTTCGGTTTGCTGTCACAGATGTTGTAGAAGAGGAAAAATTGAAACGTGATTATGAGCAGTTTCGTGCTGCTCTAGAAAAAGTATTAGCAATAAAAATTGAGTTTTTTCCAGTTAATAGTTTTGCCATGGCTGCTGCTGCTATACAGTTGAATCAAGTTGATTTGTTATTGGCAGGACCTTCAGAATATGTTGTGATTAATGCTCGGACAAATGCCATACCTTTAATTGCAGTGACTCGCCCGAATTATCGTTCTGTGATTGCTGTTCCTGCGGATAGTCTTATTAAATCTACTGCTCAACTCCAAGGTAAAACTTTAGCATTGTCAGATATTGGTTCTACAAGCGGTCATCTCGGACCAACAAAATTGCTAATCACAGCAGGATTAAATCCTCAGTCCGATCTGAAAATTCTGATGTTAGGAGATGAGGGTAGTCTAGAAAATTTTAAACAAGGAAAGGTTGATGCGTGGGGAGGCTCTGCTGTAGATTATCAATATCTGCTCGAAACAGAAGGTGCATCAGAAAATGATTTTCCGATCATAGCTAAAACTGATTTGCTACCTAGTGATGTAATTATTGTTAGTCATAAGTTAAATTCTCAAGTAGTTGAAGAGTATAAAAATATGATTGTTAATAATCAAGACAAATTAATAGCAGCTTTAGCAAAGGGAGAATCTACCAAAAAATATAAAGGTTCTAAATTGGTAGCTGCTAATGATGCTGATTATGATCTGATTCGCGATGTTTATCAGGCGATTGGAGAAGGTGATTTAATTGCACCATAATCTCTAATTATTGCTCAAATGTATCTATAAATTGTGATTTTGATAACTCCTAAATTACACTAGCCAAATATAGTAATTATCATCGAAATTGAATTATAAAAGTATATTTTTGATAGCATATCCAACAGAAATTAATAAAAATATGTCTACATCTATGATATCCCCACATAAGTAGGTAGGCTTCAATAATTGATAATTCATAATGGATAATTACCTCTCCCTAAAATGAAGAGGATTGAATAAAAGGAAAATAAATTCATTGTTTCTCGATGAAAATAGAGACTTTAAACCTTAATTATTCGGTAAATAAACTTCACTATCTAACAAATAAAAATGTTGAATTAGTGACATAAAAAAAAATAAATAGAGGATAAGTTGGAATTTTGGCAAGCGAAAATAGAAGCTGGAAATATGACAGTGTTTATGATTGATAAATTTTATCTGTTATGCGGTGACATCTTAAGGTATGCTTGGGCAAAAACAGATAAAATAATAGAAATTCCTGCCAAAAATCAAAAGGAAAGACTGACTTATTATCAGAATAATTTGGGTTGAAAACCCCGCCTTTTAAGGCGCAATATTTTTGGAACGTTGCTCTAATCTCCGTTACAAAAATCACTTCTGAGTTCTGACTTCCTTAAGGAACCTTAAACTATCAAACAGGAGAAAGAAAGTATTTGAACAATTGAATTTTTAAATTCGTATTCAATACAACATCTATCAGTTGAGGAAGTAATACATGGAATTACTATATAACCGGATTTTATATAAGTTGTTTGTTAATGGTCAAATCTTCGACTTTCCCAAAATTTTTCAGTATGGAATTTTGCCATAATCAACTTAGGATTGCTATATATTTATTTGTGTATCAGAAACCAAACATCAGCAGGTTTATTTTTTTATATAATTAAATTAACAAAAACACTAATTTTTAGATTATAATTTTATAGAGAGAGAAAGATATTTTTTCTTTAATAAACAAAAGCAAAATGTCACAATCAAATAAAAAAAGCATTGAGAAACTCCAGAATAAATTGAAGAACAATAAAATAGGTAATTTCTTAAAGCGTCTGACTATTGCTCAAAAATTTGGTTATAGCTATGCTGTAGCAATTGGTGTTGCAGTAATTGGAATTACTATCGGCTTAATAATTTCAGAATATTATGAAAAGCAAGCACTCCAAAAATTAAATATTGCCAACAAGCAAAGTAGGCTTCTAAATGATTTAGAAAAATCTGTATTAGGAATGCGATCGCATCCTCAAAATTTAGTTCCAGCATTGACTAAAAATATTTGGTTTGATTTTGAAAAAGCAAAATTTTTAGGATATGTAGGTAGAGTCAGACAAAACTTAGAAGAACTTAGTATTTTTATAGATACTTATCCTGAGAATTTAGCTATAGAAGCTAGAGAATATCGCCTACTCTTAAACTCTTATAGAATAGTCACCAACTCTTACATAAATCGCATTAATTTACTGTGGGAAAAAATAGAACCACCTAATTTAAAACAAGAAGAAATCCCCCAAGCACAGCAGGCAATAATTGTTTCATTAACTGACAAAGAAGCTACTCAAAGAAATATAAAATTCGAGCGTTTATCAGGAAAATTAACCTCTATGCTGAAAGTAGCAGAAACTCAATCTTCCCAAGCAAATTCTGCTTTCAACACAGTCATTCAATTACAAAGAATAATTCTAATTATTAGTATTTTTACTTCTCTAGCAACTGCAACATTTTTAGCAATTTATATTAGTCATGTAATTGCTAATCCTTTAAAACAAGTCACTGAAGTTGCTCAAAGAGTTACTAAAGAATCTAACTTCCAGCTACAAGCTACTGTCAATACAGAAGATGAAGTTGGTTTATTAGCTACTTCTTTAAATCAACTTATTTTGTGGGTAGGAGAATACACTCGTGAGTTAGAAATATCTCAAAAAAACTTAGAAAACCGTGTAGAAGAACGCACTATTGAACTAACTCAAGCCCTACACCAACTTAAACAAACTCAAACTCAGCTTATTCAAACAGAAAAAATGTCTAGTTTAGGGAAAATGGTCGCTGGAGTTGCCCACGAAATTAATAATCCAGTTAGCTTTATTTATGGTAATACTAAATATGCTCAAGAATATGCTGAAAATTTATTAGATTTAGTAGATTTATATCAACAAAATTATCCTGAACCTCACTCAGTAATTCAAGATTATCTTGAAGAAATAGAGCTAGATTTTTTAGCTGAAGATTTTCTAAAAGTTTTATCTTCAATGAAAACTGGTGCTGAAAGGATTAGGCAAATTGTTCAGTCTCTCAGAAACTTTTCTCACCTACATCAGTCAGAGATTAAATATGTTAATCTCAATGAAGGAATTGAAAATACTCTGAAGATTTTAAATCATAAACTTAACTGGATAAAAGTCGTTAAAAATTATCAAGATTTATCTTTAGTCGAATGTTATCCCGCTAATATCAATCAAGTATTTATAGATATACTCTCTAATGCTGTTGATGCTATTAATGAACTAGAAACTCAATTGCCAGAAAAACAAAAAGATTTTGTTCCTACTGTAAAAATTCAGACAGAACAAATAGATATAAATCAAGTTAAAATAAACTTTTGGAATAATGGTCCGATTATACCGACTGAGATTATAGACAAATTATTTGACCCATTCTTTACGACAAAACCCATTGGTAAAGGTACTGGTTTGGGCTTAACAAATTGTTATCAGATTATTAAACAACATGGTGGTAAGATTAAAGTAATCTCTAATTCCGAGCAAGGAACAGAATTTACGATTATTTTACCCACTAAAATTCGGCTTTGCTGATGCGTGGGTATGATTTGTATTTTTTGGTAATTGCTGACTATTGAATAACAAATATTTGGGATTGTTCAATTTTTATAGTCATTCTGAATAAGAGTGGTACAATATAAAGAGTAAAATATAAACCAAAATAAATTATTTTAAATAATGTCTTACAGTCTAGATATACGAACAAGAGTCATTGATTATATAGAAAACGGAGGAAGTATTTTATCGGCAGCTAGAATCTATAAAGTGGGACGTTCGACAATATATCGGTGGCTAGGAAGAGTCGATTTAAAACCGACAAAAGTCACAAGACGTCAGCGAAAACTAGATTGGCAGGCATTAGAACAAGATGTGAAAGAAAGTCCAGATTTGAGATTATGCGATCGCGCTCTTAAGTTTGGAGTTAATATTAGTTCAATAGGTTATGCGTTGCATGAAATGAAAATCACACAAAAAAAAAGAATTAAGGTATCAAGAAAGAAATAGACTTGAAAGAATAAAGTACTATAAATTACTGAGAGAATCGATAAAAATTTATGGAATAGACAGCCTTGTATATATTGATGAGAGTGGATTTGAGTCAGTTCAAGAATGTATATATGCCTGGTCAAAGAGAGGGAAGAAAGTCAAAGGAGAGAAACAAGGGAAAAGAAAAAAAAGAGAAAACTTGGTAGCAGGAAGAAGAAAAAGAAAAAAAGTATAAAAAGCCCCAATGATTTTTGAAGGAAGTTTAAATGCTGTGGGATTTGAGGGATGGCTAGAACAATATCTATTACCATCACTGGAGCAAAAATCAGTCCTAATAATGGACAATGCACCAATTCACAGAAAAACACTAATTAAGGAATTAGTCAAGAGCCAAGGACATGAAGTTATATTTCTGCCTAAATACTCTCCAGATTTAAATGATATAGAACACGATTTTGGTGCATTAAAGAAGAAAAGAATGTACGAAGGAAAAGATAAATCCATTGATGATATTATTAGGGATTATTGCGCCTCTTAGTGTCCCAGTCTTATTCAGAATAACTATATTTTCATACCTTGATTCAGCAACACCTAAAATTCCTTAGCAGCAAATATAAAAACTAAGACGTTATAGTTATGAATGTATCATTAGCAACTACAACACAAGCAGCATTTTTACTCAATCTTTCTACAGGTAGATTACGAACATTACTCAATCAAGGCCGTGTTCGAGATGCTTATAAAGTTGGAAGACTGTGGATGATTCCATTGAACAAACGGGGAATGCCAGAAATTACACCCGGTCGCCGTGGTCCTGAAGGTACTTGGAATAAAAATCAACGCAGAGGCAATACTTTTATTCATGTCCTACGAA
>JBFRWR010000138.1:0-2726 GCA_051439685.1 Trichodesmium sp. | reverse complement strand
CGGAGGCGATCGCCTATTCCTAAATCAACCTTAAATAAATCGACATCTTTTTCAGGGTCTACATTAGGGTTATCGCCTATTTCGCCAGAATAAGTAAAAATACCATCATTGTGAATAGTTAGTCCAGTAGAAATAGCTCGTAATAAAGTATCATTGGGTTCTCCAACAAAAATGCCATTGTAGGCTTTCATACTTCCTGGTGTAAATGCTAGAGGAGTTGAGACTTGCCCCAGACATACTTCCAGTTGCCAGTCCCCACCCAACTCGGCATTACCTGTAGCGGTGGCCGATGCAGCAATATTTGTCCCAGTCAATTCCTGTAGCTTTTGGACAAAGGCCAAATCTGCTGCGACATTACATCCATAGATTAAGATATCAGCGTTATCGTCTAATATTTGTCCCCACTGCTGTAACTGCTTAGTGTAGTTTTCTATTGTCTCCAGATTAAGTTTACTATTGCCTAGATACAGACAACCAGAAGTTCCATGGGACAAAATATGAACAGCTTTGATTCCTTGGTTGCGAGCCAAAGTTTCTGTGATTTGTTGGATACTGTCGCGGTAGGTATCTAGAATCACTATTTTAATATTCGGATTTGTTCCACGAACAAGAATTTCATAGTCTTCTACAGTTGGATCGATAAATAGAAGAGATTTGGTTATACCTAACAATTGTGAGTTCATATTATTTCCTCTCTTGCAAATATTTGTCTAGACGTATTTAAGACCTAATCCGTTTCCTCTCACCCTTTCTTCAGCTTAACTTTTTTCTAGCTAAAGTAGCAAGCTTTTCTTAGAAAAAAGAAAAATATAAGTCAAATTACTACGGCACATTTACTGATATTTATCTTGAATCAAGAATCATTAATTACTGATGACTTAAATATATTTTGGGGACTCAATAAATCTACTGAGAATCCAAATAATATCTATACAATCTATACATAAGAAAATCATTAATCTTCATGTATAAATTATTTTTCTTGACTTTATGCACGATATGTTATAGCTGTATTTGTAGTCAAAATAACCAGGAAACAATCATGGAAAAACGAACATTAGGTACATCTGAAATTAAAATTACCCCAATTATCATGGGAACATGGCAAGCGGGAAAACGTGGTTGGGCAGATATTGAAGATTCTGAGGTTATTAAAGGAATTAGAGCTGCTGTTGATGCAGGTATTACTACAGTTGATACTGCTGAAGTTTATGGAGATGGTTACTCGGAAAAAATCATCGCTCAAGCATTGGCAGATGTTCGGGAACAAGTGGTTTTAGCGACTAAAGTTTTTCCTAATCATCTCAAATATGACCAAGTAATAGACGCTTGCGATCGCTCTCTGAAAAATCTCAAGACTGATTATATTGACCTTTATCAAATTCATTGGCCTTCTGGTGCTTTTAACAGTGAAATTGTGCCAATAGAAGAAACAATGAATGCTCTAAATAAACTGAAAGAAGAGGGTAAAATTAGAGCAATTGGTGTTTCTAATTTCTCTAGTGAGCAAATAGCAGAAGCAGCTCAATATGGTCAAATTGATAGTTTACAACCACCCTATTCTTTATTCTGGCGAAAAATAGAAAAAGCAGAAATGCCTTATTGTGTTGAAAATAATATTTCTATTATTGCTTATTCTCCATTAGCACAGGGTTTATTAACAGGTAAATTCGGACCAGATCATAAATTTGCTGAAGGTGATCATCGCTCTAAAAATAGATTATTTTACATTAAAGAAAACTATGAACGAGTACAAACAGCATTAGCAAAACTGCGCCCTATTGCTGAAAGTAAGCAATGCAGTTTAGCCCAACTAGCGATCGCCTGGTTAATTGCCCAACCCCAGACAAATGCTATTGTGGGAGCGCGAAATGCGGAACAAGCGACTGCAAATGCTAAAGCTGCGGATGTGAAATTATCTGAGTCTGAACTGTCAGAAATTGATGCTATTGGGCGGATAGTTACGGATAGTTTAGACGATCGCTCTGTGATGTGGGATTTTTAACAAGTTGAATAGTTATAATTAAACTTTGTATTAGAGCTGCTAGCCCTGAGTGTGTATCGGGCTGAAGCCCTACTACAAACAAAAACTTTTTTTATCCCTGGTTATCCGGACATGATATTAATTAAAGCTTGTGTATTACTCTAGCCTTTGAAGTATCTGTGTCATATCAAGTATCATTTCATGACAGTAAACCACAAAGTAGGGACGTTGCATGCAACGTCCCTACCTTTTAACTTGGGGGTAGTGCCATACCAGGAACTTTTTGATAGATTAATTCAATTTGGCAATTAAAATCTACACTGGCAAAATTGACTTTTTCTCCTCTACTATAAGTTTGAGAAATCCAAATTCCTTGTTCATTTTTCCGAAAACATTCTATACTCATCTGAGACTGACTAACTAATACATATTCTTGTAAACTTGTCGCAGTTTGATAATCAGCAAATTTGCCTCCTCTATCAAAGTTAGCTGTGCTTGGAGACAAAATTTCGATGATTAAACACGGATAAAGAATAAAATCTTCATTTGAACTTAAATCCCGTTCATCACAAGTTACTACCACATCAGGATAATAATAACAGTTAGCTTCTTCTAGTCGAACTTTAATATCGGAAGTAAGTACAACACAGTCATTATCAAGAAGATGATTTCCCAATAATCTGACTAAATTACTAGCAATAATAAGGTGGGGTTTCTTTGCCCCTACCATTGCATAAATTTT
>JBFRWR010000137.1:0-4708 GCA_051439685.1 Trichodesmium sp. | reverse complement strand
AGTAAAAATGTAGGTTGGGTTTTGCTTCCTTAACCTAACCTACTGGACGGACACATCTAAAAATAGTGCGTATTTATTTTGGGGCGGGTTTATCTAATCAAATGTGAAAACTCATTAATTTAAGGGGGGAACCCGCCCCTACTATTGCAACATTTTAGGCGTGTCACCCCACTACGCTGATTGCTTCCCACACTCCCCACACTCCCCACACTCCCGACACTCCCGACACTTCCCACACTCCCCACACTTCCCACACTTCCCACACTCCCTATTCCCTACTGCCTAATATCTGATGTAAATTAACGACATTGCCAATAACCGCAATAGCTGGTGCCTCAAACCCAGTTGCTTCAATTTGCTCCAGAATAGTGCTGACAGTTCCAATTAATTCCTTTTGCTCTGGACGAGTTCCCCACTGAATTAAAGCAATAGGTGTTTCTGGAGAACATCCAGCCGTGGTAAGTTCTCTAATAATATTATGTAAGTTATGAACTCCCATATAAATAACAATAGTTTCTGAACCCTGAGCGATCGCCTGCCAATTAACTTCTGGCCGATATTTGCCTACTGTTTCGTGGCCTGTGACAAAAGTGACTGAGGAACTATAATTTCTGTGAGTTAGGGGAATGCCAGCATAAGCGGGTGCTGCGATGCCAGAAGTTACACCAGGTACAACTTCTACAGAGACTCCTGCTTGAACTAAATCTGCCATTTCCTCTCCACCTCGACCAAATACAAAGGGATCGCCTCCTTTCAAACGTACTACTATTGCCTCAGTCTGTGCTTTTTGAATTAATAGTTGAGTTGTTTGTTCTTGGGGTAGAGAGTGACGCCCCCGGCGTTTCCCTGCATTGATTTTTTCTGCATTGGGGTTAATCATTGCGAGGATGGGGGGGCTAACTAGAGCGTCATAGATGACAACATCAGCTTGTTCTAATAAAACTTTGCCTTTTAGTGTCAGTAGTCCGGGGTCTCCTGGCCCTGCTCCCACTAAATATACTTTACCTACATATTTTCCTTGATTCATATTATTTGAAATAATTCTGCAACATTGTTTACTAATTACATGAATTTATGCAACTGTTGTTTGAATGATGGTATTTAATATCATTTCCGGTAGCATCGGTATTGTATAGCAAAGCGAGGGAACAGGGAACAGGGAACAGGTAGGAAGGCTTGAGCAAGAAAAAAACTTAAATTTCCTACGGAAATATTACAGCAGATTTCGGGAAAATGAGGTAGAAGGTAAATGGTGAAAATATTGTAGTGCGGGCATCTTGCCCGCTTCGGGCTTTACCTCATAACGCGCGGAAACCGCTGTATTTTTCCCCTATTAGTGCCGTGTCAAGCTTGAAAATGTGGATTAAAAAACCTAACCCCCCAACCCCCTTCCTATCCCCCCTAACCCCCCTTTGAA
This sequence comes from Trichodesmium sp., assembly GCA_051439685.1. Taxonomy (GTDB): domain Bacteria; phylum Cyanobacteriota; class Cyanobacteriia; order Cyanobacteriales; family Microcoleaceae; genus Trichodesmium. The sequence goes on along the minus strand of JBFRWR010000137.1, from coordinate 3,291 downwards.
AGGGGGGAAGAGGGAAGGGGGGGATTTCTCCTCACAAGGGTAGGTATTTTACATTCGGGTTGGGACAAGACAAGGACGACAAGGAAGACAAGGTTACAAGGGAGAAAAACCCTAAAAAATTAGGTTCGGTTATCAAAAATCTCAGATGCTGAAAACCCCAGTTTTTCCTAACAAATCTTCCTTGTCTACTTTCCTTCTTTCCTTCTTTCCTTCCTTGTCTTATCTTGACCGAAATATTAAAAACCTCCCTTGTGAGGGGGATTTCTCCCCTCTCCTTGCAGGAGAGGGGTTGGGGGAGAGGTCTTCCCTCGTTGTTCTCCCCTACTATTGCACCATTTAATCTGAAAAATGTTAAATTAATTTTGCACAGGTACTTAGTTTGATTGTATTTCTAAAGTACCATTTTTATAAAAGATAATTGTAAACTCAGCCCAGTCTGTTTTGAGTGAATCTGTTTGAGTCATATTCTCAGAATTAATTAGACTTGTAATTGGTGTTTTTGCCAGATTATTTGCTGCTACTTGATTAACAGGTTGGTAAGCAGCTATTTCTCCATTTTTATCTACTTTAACTAGGTAGATTGAAGTTATATTTATGCGACTTTGCCAATTTTGATCGATAGTATTGTACAGTTTTTGTTTTAATTCTAATAACTCTTTTCTGTCGGTAATCTTTTTAGCTATTTTCTCTACATTTTGAGGGGGAGCATGAGTTGTTTCCTTTACATGGTTGTTAGTATTTTGATTATTTTTTGGTGCAGCTTTGCCTAATGATTCAGATTTGTTATTTACTGTCTCAATACTAGCTACCATTCTTGGTTTAATTTGGCTTTGCTCTATCACCCCTCTTGAACTTGATTTATAAACAACATTCGTTGCAACTTTTGCGGGATTTCCTTGATGAATATCTCTAGTAATCAGAACGCGATAAAATCCAGAGATAACAACTAAAATAATAGCAGTTAATGAAACTAAAGATGCTGTTTTTACCTGTTCGGTTAATTCTGTTGAATTGTCGGGATTCACATCTTTAGCTGCAATATCTGTTTTCACAATTATCATTTCTGCTTCCTGGGGTTGGATAGTTATTTCTTTGCTTGAACCAACCTTAATATCCAAAAGACTAGAAGATTTGGCTTTCCGCAAAACTTGAACTCGTTTATTGGAGACTACTCCCTTTTCTTCCAGTTTCTGAACAATTCCTGATGTATTGTCATTGCTGATAATTCGATCAACTATCCCTATTTGCCCTATTTTTAAATTTGATAGATTCATCATCATTTATTGTTACTATGTTTTTTGAGACATTACTTTATTTACTTTGAAACATTATATTATATTTTGGGTATAATTTCAAGTTTTAATACTCAATGTAATATGGCTCTACAAAAGTTGAAATTTGCCTGTTGCAAATCAACCGGGGATTTACTAAATAATTAATCATTATTAATTAAGGGATGAGAAAAAAATCCAAGGAACTATAGCAATCAGGAATGAGATGTGAGAATTTGACTGTTCCCTGTTCCCTAAAAGTATTCCATATCTCATAACTCAAATCATATTGCTATATAATCATTACTTCCTAAAAAAACTACCTCAAAGTTTTTGAGAATTGCTACATCAAAAACTGTAAGGTAGAGCTATGAACTAATTTTCAACTAACATTTATTTTAGAAACCTAAAGCCAAAGCTCCTTGATAAAAGATGAAACTACCAACCCAAGCTAAAACTAAGGGAAATACTAAAGAAAGTACGGAAAATTTCCATGATTTTGCTTCTTTAATCAAGGTAGCTAAAGTAGATAAACATGGGGTATAAAGCAAACAAAAAATACAGAAACTATATCCTTGAATAAAAGTAACTGTCTCAGCAATATTGGTACTAACATTCTGTTCACTCATGCTGTAAATAACTGCTAAAGAACCGATAACAATTTCCTTAGCCATGAAGCCAAAAAATAGGGATAATGTTAAATAAGGATTGATGCCAATAGGGTCCATAATAGGACTCATAAATTTACCAATTTGACCACCAATTGTATCTAATCCTGTTGCCCCTGGAGGTAAACTTGTGAGTATCCAAACTGCAATACAACCAGCAGTAATAAAGCCTGATGCTCTAACTAAAAATTCTCTAACTTCTCCCCAACTTCTCAGAAAAACTTGTTTTAATGTAGGTAAACGATAAGGAGGTAGTTCTAAAACGAAAGGTTCTTCATTTTTATATATTCCTTGAAATAATGCTGCCGTGATAATAGCAACCAGAAAACTGAGGATATATAGAGAGAATAAAACTATCGCTCCGTTGCCATTAGGAAATACTGCCGCAATGATAAATACAAATACTTGAAGTCGCGCCGAACATAAACCAAAAGGAATAATTAACATGGTTAATAGTCGTAAAGCACGGGAACGCATTACCCTGGTTCCCATTAATGCTGGAACATTACAACCAAACCCCATTATATGCAGTACAAAGCTACGTCCATCTAAACCTAATCTTGCCATAAAAGCATCCATTAAATAAGCGGAACGTGATAGATAACCACTATCTTCTAAGACTGCCATAATTATAAAAAATACGATAATTAATGGTACAAAAGAAGCAACTGTAGTTACCCCCGCCCAAACTCCATTCATTAGAAAGTCTTCAATTAGGGGTGGAAAAATTTGAACTATAGGTTCAACAATTGATGATTGTAACCATTCAACCACAATTTCGAGAATATCTATTGAAGGAAGTGCAATATTCCAAACTGCCCAAAAAACTAGGAACATTCCCAGGAAAAATAAAGGTAAACCCCAGACAGGATGAAGCAGAATTTTATCAACTTGAGCTGTGAAATTTTTTGCCATTTCGGAAGGTATAACCACAGTTCCATTGAGGACAGTATCTATTTCCTGAACCGAAATATTTTCGTCTGCTTTTAAGATATCTAATTTTGTTGAATTTTGACTCTTTTTTAACTCTTCAGAAATTGCCATATATGCGTTCATATAGCCTTTGCCATATTTAGCACTTATTAAAAATACTGGCATTCCTAAACGTTGAGATAATTCTTCTGTGTCTATTTTAATGCCATATTGTTTGGCTTCGTCTGACATATTAAGCATTACAACTGCTGGTAAACCAAAGGCTTTTACCTGCAATGGTAGGAGAATTTGACGGTCAATTTGTGAGGCATTAATAACTACTATTACTAAGTCAGCAGGATTATTTTCTAGGAATCTTTGCACGACTTTTTCATCTTCGGAAAAACCGTTGAGATTATAAACTCCTGGCAAGTCTACAA
>JBFRWR010000136.1:0-7975 GCA_051439685.1 Trichodesmium sp. | reverse complement strand
GAAGACTATATGTGTCAGTAGGTGGAGTTCCCGCCGATTTAAAGCCTGTGGAGAGAAAAAGGTTACAGACTGCGGTCAGTGATTCTCAAAGAAGCAGGAAGCTAGCTCCAAAACTCATGCAATCATTCATGGGTAAGTTTGGGTAAGTTTAGTAGAACGGCTAACTACGGTCTCACCGCTCTCTTGATCGGCGTTCCCATGGCGAGGAGAGCGCTCTTATCAGAGCCGCTCCGCTGTTAGCGCAGCTTTGCGTTAGCGCCAGCTTTGCTTTGCAATAGCAAACGCCGGGTTCCGACCGCGCCTGCGCACAGAGCTATAACTAGCGATTAGCTTTTAGCATTTCCGTTCCGGTATGCTTTGCCAACGCGCACATTTACTGCTAACTGCCGATCGCCAGATCGCTTATTTAAATGCAAAACAGCTTATCAATTTGCTGTCGCTTCTTGTTGATTTGATGTTGTAGAGGTATCTGCTGCTAATAGAGGTGAACGTACAGACAAATAAATTAATGGACCTAAAAGTGGAATTAGTGCTACCCAATACAAAATATTTTTTTCCATTCCTCGCCTACTCATATCATCTCCTAACAAAGTGGGAAATAATAGACACAACAGACAAAAATCTAAACTCATTACATGAATAAATCTACTACTTTGCCACTGTTGAATAAAATTTTCCCAGTCACCATTTTTTAAACCATATATTAGTAAAATACTCGTACCTAAAGTCAAACCAATGCCTAAGATTCGAGAATCTAAAATATTGAGAAATAAATTCTTTTTGCCAGAAAAATCTGAATTAGGTTGACGCAATCCTAAATAGGGTAAAATTGCAAATGCTCCTACTCCAAATGATAATGTGGAAAATAACCAAGCTGGTACTTTTTGCCCTCTACCATCAAAGAATAATAAACAACTATAAATTAACGGCCACATCCCCATAATATTGAACAAAGATACAATCAAAGGGTTGATATTTTCCCATTCACCTGTTGATAATTTTTGGATTAATTCTAAAGTATCTGGTTGACTAGGGGGTGCAAAAAGGAAAGCATAACAGCCGAAGCTTAACCAAAGTAACCAAAAAGCTATTTTTTTTAACATTATAGTTTTCTTTAAATGAAATTTTTTGTTAGTATAACTGAAACTTAAACTATTAATATAAATCTCCCAAAATCAAGAATCAAATCAATTATTGATCACCAAGTTAATAATTAATGATTATTAATTAAATATCTTGGTTAACAGTTTAGCCTTTGAAAGGGAAAAAAAGTGCTAGGATATTTCCTTATATTCAATTCCCTCACGGTTTTAACCAGAGGTAATTATCAATTATCAATTATCAATTAATAAAACCTATTCCCTATTCCCTAATTTTTAGTATAACTGAAACTTCAACTATTAATATAAATCTCCAATAATAAAAAAATTAATCAATTATTGACCCCCAAGTTAATAATTAATGATTATTAATTAAATATCTTGGTTAACAGTTTAGCCTTTGAAAGGGAAAAAAAGTGCTAGGATATTTCCTGATATTCAATTCCCTCACGGTTTTAACCAGAGGTAATTATCAATTATCCATTATTAATTATTAATTAATCAAACCTATTCCCTAATTTAAGGTAAAAAACGATCTAATGCCGACTTTAAAGCAGCAATTTCAACATCAATATCTCCATCTTGAGTAGCGCGAGAAATACATTCAGATAAATGGTTATCTAAAACCATCCGAGCTACTCTGTCTAAAGCGCCACGAACCGCAGCTATCTGAATCAATACATCAGGACAAGGACGACTATCTTTAATCATAGTTTTAATTCCTCTAACGTGCCCTTCAATTCTCGATAATCTATTGACAAGAGCTTGTAGAGACTCTTCACTATGAACATGAGGATGAGCAGAAGAATGATCGAGATGTACAGAATTTGCATCAGCTTGAGTCAGATCGTCAGAGATAGATAGCTGTTCTTTTTGTTTGTTAGATATAGTCATAGACTTCTAGTATAATATGGTATTGTTAAACATATCATAACATCAAACCTACTAATTTGTTAATCCCATGAAATTGTTAAAATTCCGTCAAATAAATACTAAAATATATTCTCAATTATTAGCCAGTCTTATTGCTTTTAGTTTGATATTTCTTGGTCTATCTAAAGTACCTGCGATGGCAGAGTCAAAATTATTTGCAGGATTATCTAATTCTCAGTTCATAGCATTGCAAACTCCACCAGAAAACCTCAAGGTTCAAGGTAGTAATAGTTTTGTGACTGAGGCAGTCAATAAAGTTGGTTTAGCTGTAGTCAGAATTGACACAGAAAGACTAATTACTCGTCCCAACAATTCATTTTTTGAAGAACCTTTGTTTGAACGTTTTTTTGGGAGTGAATTGCCAATACAACCTCCTGCACAAGAATTATTGAAAGGTCAAGGTTCTGGTTTTATTGTTGACTCAAAAGGAATAATTTTAACTAATGCTCATGTAGTAGATAAAGCTGATAAAGTTACTGTTAGTTTAAATGATGGGAGAAAGTTTATTGGAGAAGTAAAAGGAACAGATGAAGTTACAGATTTAGCAGTAGTTAAAGTTGAGACAAAAGGTGAAATTTTACCAGTAGCAGTTCTGGGAAATTCTAATTTAGTACAAGTAGGAGATTGGGCAATTGCAGTAGGAAATCCCCTGGGATTTAATAACACGGTAACATTAGGAATTATTAGTACCTTAAAACGTCCTAGTTCAGCAGTAGGAATACCTGATAAAAGATTAGATTTTATTCAAACTGATGCTGCTATTAATCCAGGAAATTCTGGGGGTCCGTTGTTGAATGATAGGGGTGAAGTAATTGGAATTAATACTGCAATTAGAGCTGATGCGACAGGTATTGGTTTTGCTATTCCAATTAATAAAGCTAAAGAAATTAAAGATATATTAGCTCGTGGAGAACAAGTACCTCATCCTTTTGTTGGGATTCAAATGATTACTTTAACTCCAGAAATTGCGAAAGAAAATAATAGCGACGCAAATTCTGTGATAATTTTGCCAGAAGTAAAAGGAGTTTTAGTAACGAAAGTATTGTCTGGTACTCCAGCAGAAAGATCGGGGATGCGGATAGGAGATGTAATTCTCGAAATTGATCATCAATCAATAATAAGTGCGGAACAGTTACAGAGGAAAGTTGAAGATAGTGGTGTAGGTGAAAAATTGGAATTCAAAATTATCCGAAATGGTCGAGAAAAAGAACTATTTGTTGTCAGCGGACAAATGAATTATTAGACTTCTTGCAGAAGTCAGGGAATAGGTTTGATTAATTAATAACTTTGGGGTCAATAATTGATTTGATTTTTTATTTTTGGAGATGTATATTAGACCTCTCCAGAAAAGAGGGAGTAGGGATGTAGGGACGTTGCATGCAACATCCTGGGAAAGAATTGATTATTTCTCAAAGATAATTGATTTGATTTTTGACGATCGCGCCTATGTCTATCAGATAAGTAACATCTAGTCAGGGAAGAAAATTGAGTTAGGGAGCAAGATGCTCCCACTTTTTCCTCTACAAGTTGAAATGATAAAATTCTTGTAACATAGACATATTGCCTTTTATAGGTTATTTTAGTAGAGCAAGCTATGAAATTAAAAGATTTAGAACCGCAACTTTTGGCATTAACTCCGACAGAAAAATTTCAAGCTATCCAACTTTTAACTCAAAGTTTAGCTAGTAGTTGGTCTGGTATTGAAAAGACTCCCGGTATTTGTGGTGGTGATGCTTGTATTATTGGTACTCGCATTCCTGTGTGGGTATTAGTTAATGCTCGTCGTTTAGGTGTGAGTGAGTCTGAGTTGCTACAAGACTATCCCAGTCTCCAGGCAGCTGATCTAGTTAATGCTTGGAATTATGCTAATGTATATTCTCAGGATATTGAGTTAGCTATTCGAGAAAATGAGGAGATTTAACCTGTGGCACGTCTCTATGCTGACGAACAGTTTCCTAAAAGGGTTGTGGAATGGCTTAGGATTTTTGGTCACGATGTTCTAACGGTGCAAGAAGCGGGGTTTGCTAACCAAAAGATTCCCGATCAGGAGGTACTAGCTTTTGCTACTCAGAATGAACGTGCAGTTTTAACTTTAAATCGAGTTGATTTTTTTCGACTTCATCGTATTTCCTCAAATCATGGGGGTATTATTGCTTGCAAGGATGATTTGGATAAAGAAAGAATGGCTAACAGTATTAATGATGCAATTTCTACTCAAGAAACCTTAAGAGGTCAATTGATTCGAGTGAAACGCCCACAGCAATAAGTTAGGTATAGGATGGCTCAAGTAGTTTTTTTGAGAGGCTAATACCGCCTACATTCTAGTAAGAAAGTAGTGGACCGTTTCATCTAAAATGTTGCAATAGTAGGGGCGGGTTCCACCCTTAAATTAATGAGTTTTCACATTTGATTAGATAAACCCGCCCCAAAATCTAACGACCAATTTTTAGATGTGTCGGTTCACTACAAACAAAGGCTTTATTATTATATATTACCCGAACATTCAGAGCTGATTTATAAAAAATATGAATAAAAATCCCACTATCGAAGGTATCTACGAAGTCTGCATCGGCATAACTAAACCCTTGCCAATAATTCAATATTGGCAACAATTTGGCTATCGTATTGGGCAAACAGGAGAATTAACTGCGGATACTGTTAAAAACTTATATGGAGTAAATTCTAATGTACGCTCCATTCGACTCTATCATCAAGATGCCGATCATGGTTTAATTCGCCTCATGGTTTGGGAAAAACCTATTAATAAAGGTTTACAAATGACATCAATGAAAGTCTTGGGCAACCGTTGGGCGACAAGCTTAACTACTGATGTTTTGAATATTCTTAACCATGTAGAAGAGGGCAAATTAACAGGTTTACCAATGAAATACACTTTTCCCCAGTGGGAAATAATTTATAAAACGGATAAAGGTCGTCCGTTTATCGATCCAGCAGTGGGAGTCAGAGAAATGATGTTACTACAACCATTGACGCGCCAGGTGTTTTTTCAACGCTTCAATTACACAGTACCAAAATACGGTAAAATTAATCAGAACTCTACTTTGAAAACTAGCCAATTTACCCATGCAGGTATGATTGTCCAAGATGATAGCAAAAAAACATTAGACTTTTATGAGGATGTGTTGGGTTTGTTGCGATCGCGAGATAACTCGGAAACTTCCTATGAAAGTTCTGTAGCAGCTAGACAAATTTTTGATTTACAACCAGGAGAAAAGTTTACGGTTACTACTTTTGATGACCCCCGCTCTTCCACAAATTGGCAAGAGGCGCGATCTGGTAGAATGTATATTATTCGGTTTCCTGAAGCAATTAAGTTGCAGTCTGGTTTTGATAATTCCCAACCTGGTTGTTTAGGAATGTCTTTGTATACTTATCGAGTTAATAATATCAAATATTATTTTGACCGAGTTAACAATTCAACAGTAACACAAATTACGGATATTATTGATAATGAATTTGGCGAAAAGAGTTTTTCTTTTGTTGCTCCTGATGGTTATTTATGGAACCTAGTTAGTAAGTGAATTGTCTAGCAAAGGTCTAGGTAAATCGGTATGAAAAATGCCTAACAAGGGAGCAAGATGCTCCCACTATTACCTTGAAAAATAATTATAAGAGAACACCATTAGAATGCACGATCACCTTTTATGAACAGCAGATAATTCTAATTGATAACGATATAATGCTACGGGGTGATTAACTGCTAAAAAATAATCGGGGTCTTGAGGAGATAAATAAATAGCAGTTATCTGATTTGCTTGAATTATTTCTCCTCTATTTTTATCAATAATATGATGATAATCTGTAGTTGTTTCTACCTCATTTAAGTAAACCATTGTTTCTCCTTGAAATAGCTGTTGAGTTATTTCACAACTAATAAAATTATCTGGTTTTAATTGTTGACTACCACGACTGGTAATAACTGAAACTAACTCTAGATTATTTGCTAAAATAGTTGTCTGACGATTAGGATTATCTTGGTTAATTTTGACAGATAAAATTGCATCATCACCTAACAATGCTTTGCCAATATTCAACCCATTAAATTCTCGGTCAGCGATAACTGCATCTGGAGGTAAATCTAATTTTTCAATTTTGCTATTATTAATTGCAGAATCCCAATATGTAGGAAAATTGATTAATTTTTGTGCCGATATTTCTTGGCTATTCAAGTTTAATTCAGGCTTAATAAATCTAACTTGAAAATCTACTGGTTGATGCAAATATTGACGATTATTTTCAAAACCTGGGGTGACAATTTCTGGAGCTAATGGAGCAACCATATCTATTAAAGTGCTTTTCACATTCCAATTTCCTGCCATCCAGTCTGGATAAATTAAATCTGTTTTAGCAGAGTTAATTGATGGTTTATTTTCCCAGTTAGGAAAATTAGCAATTCTGTCAGTAAGGGTTTCTGCTGCTGCATTATTAGGTAAAAGTAAAACAATTGTAATTAAGCTTAAATTTAAGATTACTTGCCAAAATTTTTGATACTTTTTCATATATTTTTAGATGATGTAGTTGATATTTTCGTGAGATAATTTATTCTATCAAGGGTAGGGGTTTGGTCTCCAAACCCTTTAGGTATGAAAATTATTCAGATTTTCAAAATTATGTAATTAAGCTTAAATTTAAGATTACTTGCCAAAATTTTTGGTTATTTTTCATATATTTTTAGATGATGTAGTTGATATTTTCGTGAGATAATTTATTCTATCAAGGGTAGGGGTTTGGTCTCCAAACCCTTTAGGTATGAAAATTATTCAAAAGATTTGGCAATAGCGCTCAGATGGAAGATTTTCTTCATTAAATTAAACTAATTTGATATAATTCCTGAATTCTAAATTCTAAATTCTGACTCTTACTTAATCATGCAAATTTCAATTCAAACATTTACAGTCCATAAAAGATTTCCGTTAACTATTAGTCGCGGAACTACTTCTGAGAGTAACAATATTTTGGTAAAAATACAACAAGAAAATATTGAAGGTTGGGGAGAAGCTTCTCCATTTTCAGTAGGAGAAAAACCACAACCTACAACAATTTTACAGCAAGCTTTACAACAAGTTACCCCCGCTCTAGAAAAGTTGAATCCACTGGAGCGACAACAAATTGAACAAGTCTTAAGAGAATTGCAAATACCATCAGCAGCTAGAGCAGCTATTGATATTGCTTTGCATGACTGGATAGGGAAAAAAGTAGGGTTGCCTTTATGGCGACTTTGGGGATTAGAACGCGATCGTATTGTTCCTATTTCTGTTACTATCGGTATTAGTACCCCGGAAGCTGCTAGACAAAGGGTACGAAACTGGTTAGATTTTATTGACGCGCGGGTGTTAAAAGTAAAATTAGGTAGTCCCGAAGGTATTGAAGCAGATAAGGCAATGTTGATGGCGGTGAAAGAGGAAGCACCTCCCGATGCTTTGTTATATGTCGATGCTAATGGGGGTTGGAGTTTGGAGAATGCAGTCAAAATGTGTGATTGGTTGGCAAAAGTCGGAGTTATTTATGTCGAACAACCATTAGCTGCTGTTTCCGCAATGAAAGATTTACCGCATCTTTATGAGCGATCGCCATTACCTATTTTTGTGGATGAAAGTTGTTTTACTGCTCAAGATATTCCTATGTTGGCAGACAGAATACATGGTATTAATATTAAGTTGATGAAGTCAGCGGGGTTAAAAGAAGCGATGCGGATGGTTAATGTAGCGAAAGCTTGCGGGTTGCAAGTGATGTTTGGTTGTTATTCTGACAGTTGCTTGGCGAATACAGCAGCAGCACAACTTGCACCATTAGCAGATTATTTAGATTTGGATAGTCATCTAAATTTAATTGACGATCCGTTTACGGGTGCGGTGATGGAGAAAGGCCGGTTGTTGCCGAATGATTTACCTGGGTTGGGCGTTCAGAAGTTATGAAGTTAG